>JANMYZ010000044.1:0-12543 GCA_031382605.1 Planctomycetota bacterium
ACTGCATTAGCCGCAGCGCGCATCACCGAACCGGCAAACAACAGACACCTCGGCGGCTTCACCATCATTTGAGCATCTCCAAAATGCTACGTGGGATTTGGTTGGCCTGCGCCAGCATCGCGGTGGCTGCCTGATAAACGATATTATGCCGCGCATACAACGCGCTTTCGGCGGCAAAGTCGGTGTCGCGTAAATTGCTCTCTGCGCTGGTCAGGTTTTCGAAAGAAACACGCAGAGAATTGAGCGACGATTCCAAAGCATTGGCTTGAATCGCACCGGCATTTCCACGCGCGGCGTTGACCTCGGCAATCGCTGCGTCAATGACGGCAAAGGCGCTGTCAGTATTGCCCGTCGTCAGCGCGGATGAGGTCAGCAAATCTTGCAGACTGGCAAAGCCTTTGACGGCTAGATTCGCCGTGTGGCCTAAGGCTGCTGCACGCATGTCAGGGATATCAATGATGGTGGTTTGATTAGCTAAAGAGCCGGTTTGAATAAACGTCGTACTTTGACGAAGCGCTCCGTAATTGCCCGCCGCAAGCGTCATGGTGGTCCCGCTCGTGCCGCCACTGGTATCGAGAAACGTGACGCTGAACGCGCCCGGATCAAAAGCGGTGAATGGCGCGACGCCTTCTGGGCCGCCGAGCACATTGGTGAAGGTGAGTCCTCCCGCAGAGTCAGGATCCTGAGTTAATGTCAGCGTGCGCGCCGTGCCGCCAGCATCGATGTAGTCCAATTGCACGGTTTGATTGGTCGCAGCCGTAGCGAAAGAATTCGTCACTGGCACCGTGGTGGTGTCGATATCGAGCAACCCAACGCCGCTCACAAGACTGGTCATATCCGCGCTCGCGATGCTAAGCGCGCCGTTGCCCGGCGTGGTGCTAGCAATGCCAAGCACGCCGGTGTTCGGATCGTAGCTGGCCAGCGCGCCGGTCAGATTGGTGTACGTGTTGATCGTCGTTACCGCATTATCGATCGTTGCTCCCGCTGGAATGGTCACGGTTTGACTGCCCAACGGTCCGGTAATGGTGAGGGTTTTGCCATCCACCGCATCCAACGTCGTTCCGTTTTGATCCAAGCCTTGGATGACCGTCGTGCCAGGCAGCGGGCTCGACAGCCCGGTCAACGTGACGTTCAGCGCGGTGCTGGTATTGCTATCGAGCAGACCAATGGTGCTCACGCCGCTGGTCATATCCGCGCTGGCGATACTGAGCGGGCCGTTGCCAAAAGCCGTGCTTTCCACGCGTAATTGGCCGGTTGCCGCGTCGTAGCTTGCACGTGCACCGGTTTGTGCGGTGTAGGCATTTACCTGTGACACGACGTCATTAATGGTCGCTCCCACGGGAATCGTCAACGCACGATTGCCCAAAGGTCCGGTGACGGTGAAGGCTTTTCCATCCACCGCATCCAACGTCGTTCCGTTTTGATCCAGCCCTTGCATGACGGTGGTGCCAGGCAACGGAATCACCGCTCCGGTTAGCGTCACGGTGACCGCACTGCGTGCCAACGTGGTGGGCGCCGCAACGGTGGTCGTCAACGTGCTCCCAGGCTGAAGCCCTCCTGGGAGTTTGGTCGCATCGTGCACCACGGTGCGTAAAACCTCGCGGTCGGCGACGTTAATGGTGTTGTTCGATAATTGGCCCTGTAATAACGGCAACGAACCAAATCGCGTATCGGTTGCCGTGCGCGTAATGCTGCTGATCGCAGAATCAAATTCCGCTTGGAGCGCCGCAAGGCTGGCTGGATTTTGTGCGCCTTCGTTCGCTGCTTGAACCGTTAACGTACGAATACGCAATAATAAGTTCGACACTTCGTCCATCGCGCCCTCGGCGGTTTGAACCATGCTGATACCTTCTTCACTATTTTGCGTCGCCTTCTCAATGCCCTTCAAATGATGGCGCAAATTATTTGCCAGCACCATCCCCGCTGGATCATCACCAGCACGGCGGATGCGAACCCCGGACGACAAATGATCGAGTGATTTTTCCAGCAGCCGATCAACGCCACGCAAATTCTGATGTGCGAAGACCGACGCGAGATTAAAATTGATGCGCAACGTCATGATTCACCTCCACTTGGTGTGGAGCAGAACGCATTGAGTGAGCCAATCCCGACGGAGCGCCCTGGTCAGCCCGACAAGTGAACACAAGCCCTTGTTGCGCTGAACGTTAGAAATCAGCCCACGTCTTTGGAATCGCTCGACGTGCGGCGGAACAAGCGATTGGGCACGTAATTCCAAAACGATGTGCGACGACGAATGACTTTGCCGTTGGCTTCCGTTTCGCCGCGAAAGCGGTCAGTGCTTGGCGCCAACGTGTCCAGAATGTCACCGAGTAATTCCAGCAGTTCTTCCCAACTTTGAACGCGACTGGACGGATCACGGGCCATCATCGACATGATCAATTGGCTGACGCGGCGCTCGACTTTGGGATTAACCAAATGTGGTGGGATCGGCGCTTCGCTCAAACGTTTGACCATCAACTGAACCGGATCCGGATCATTAAACGGAGTGCGTCCGGTGACGGCGTGATAGAGCGTTGCACCCAGAGAATAAATGTCGCTGCGGTGATCGCAGGCCGCCCGTCCGCCCTGCACTTGCTCAGGCGCGATGTAGCTGGGCGTTCCGGCGATGGTGCCATTGCCAAACAAACGGTCGATGTCGCCCTGAGCGAGAGATGATTTGGCCAAACCGAAATCAGCGATTTTCACCTGCTGATCACGGGTCAGCAAAATGTTTTCTGGTTTAATATCGCAGTGTACGACGTTCAACATGGCGTGGGCGTAACCCAAGGCCTCTGCCGCCTGACAGATCATCGGTAACGCATCTTCGGTGCTCAGCGTTCGGCGCTCACGGATAAGACGCGAAAGCGGCTGACCATCGACCAACTCGGCAACTAAATGCGGCCAACGTCCGTAATCCGTAAAATCAAAAATTCTTAGAATATTTGGATGATTCAGCCGCGCGAGCAGGCGCGCTTCGTTGACCGTCAATTGACGATGGCTGGCCGCGTCATCGTGTTCCTGCATCAAAACTTTCAGCACCACTTCGACATTCAGCGAGCGGTGATGAGCACGATACACAATCGAACTGGCGCCACGTCCGATCTCTGCCAAGAGTTCACATTTGCCCAGCACTGCCCCCGGTTCTGGTGGCAAGAAAGCCGCCACGCGAATCGTACTCGATTCGCCGGCTTCATTATTGGCCCATACATTGGCAACGACGGACGCCGAAATACCCGAGTCAACGCCCGCTTCGGTAGCACGATAAGTCGTGGTCACGATGGGATTATCTGCCTCGCGCAGCGCCGTGGCGCCGTGCGTTGCTGAATCCACTGAATCCACTTTGTCCACTTTCGCCGCTAGTTGAGGTACTGGCTGAGGTGCTGGCTGAGGTGCTAACTGAAGCGCTGATTCCACGCCATCCATCATCGCTTCGACCGTGCTCAGAATCAGCGCGGTGTCTTTGGCAATGTTGCGCGCATAGCCAACCACCGTGTGCGCCGTGGCTAACTCAAAACGAAAGTTTGCCCGACCAACCATGATAATGCGGCTGAGTGCCTGAGCGCCACTGAGTTCATTGAAAAACGCCGCACAAATAGCGCCACCATCCAGACAAACAGATCCGCGATTCCGCTCGGCGTCGAGATGCAGAACACCACTGGCGCAAATCCGATGCAGCATCTTCAGCAGATCGAGTAATTCACGCCCCATCACCATGCCATGGAAACGTTCATCATCAGCGCGTAGTTGAGTAACCATCATATTAGGACGACCGTCGTTATAAAGCGTGGCATCAGCGCCCTGTTGAGCACGCGCTGATGTGTAAGGATCCTAGATCGACCACCAAGCACGCCACAGAAAAATCCTGCTGCGCTCTGGAACAGCTGCATGGTCGTTAAGACACCGCCGTTTCTTTTGTCCTGCGACACTCTCAACCTGAAAACAGCAATAGAACCCAGCCCGGCAGAGCCGGAACCACAGGTTCATCCTAGAAACCGCAGTAGAGAACATTTTTACCGCAAAGCCGCCAAGAGCGCAAAGGACTTACAACAAAAGCAAGATTCACCTGTTTGGTGAAGCCGTTGAGCACTGAGATTTCAAATCTAATCCATGGTTTTCTTAGCGTCTTTGCGCCTTTGCGGCGGAAGTTTGAATTCCTACTGCTGTGTTTAGGTTCATGATCGGCTCAGCCGGACTGGGATGCTGTTGTTGCAGGGCTTCGCCCCGCACCCCACGTACTGCGCGCCGAAAATCTTCGTGTGATAAGGAGCTTTCAGGGCGTAGTACTACAGGGCACCAAGGAAGAGACCAAACGTTACGTCGAATGGGCATCAAAACCGTGATCATGGATCGCGACCCGATCTTCACCGAAAAAGTGAGACATCTCCTATCTGAAGCAGGCTGGCAGCCCTTTCGCACAGCGCCTCGCCGTCCATGGAAAAATGGCTACGCCGAGCGCTTCATTCGTTCCCTGAAAGAAATCCTGCTACGCAAGTGCTTCTTTATCAGCAAAGCAGTGCTGCGGTTAGCGCTGGAAGTCGCCTCGAAAGATCGATAATCCTACGACCGATCCAGAAGCGCGCCGTTATTGGCGGCGCTTTCAGCAACTCATGCCGCTCCACGAAAAAGATCAGCGCGCTGTCTTTCGTCTGTTCGACACCATGGCCCGAAGCCATGAACAAAAAGGATCTCGCTATGCTCACCATCACCACTGATGAACTAGCCGCTCATACGCATGAATACATTTCCCGCGTCATCGCGGGCGAAGCTATCGCCATCCTTGATCATGGCCGCGCGGTGGCGCGATTGGTGGCGGTGGCGGAGCGCACACTTCCCGCTGCACTCGCCCGCGCAGTTGCTGATGGCTCGGTCGTACTGCCTATTCACACTCGCTTGACCACGACGGAAGCACCGCCCATTCCTGGCGGCGGTGCCTCTACCGCTGATTTCGTCAGCAACGATCGCCGCTGAAATGCAAGCTTACTTCGACACCTCTGCGCTGGTGAAACGCTACATCACCGAAGATGGCACGGCAGTCGTTTGTGCATGCTGGGATGTGGCTGATGTCGCCGTGTCGTGCTGGCTGCTGTACCCGGAGATGATTGCAACCTTCGCACGCAAACGCCGCGAAGCGATCATCACCGCCGCCTTGGTCGACACCGCCGAAGCCGCGTTTCGGCGCGACTGGCTGACCATTGCACGCGTTGCGTGTGATCAAGATCTGATTCGCCGCATCGACGACCTGCATCTTCGTCATGCTCTGCGCGGCGCTGATTCCACGCACTTAGCCGCCGCCATGAAATACCGCGAACTTTGCGGCGAACCGCTCACCTTCGTTTGCGCCGATATTCAACTGCGTAGCGCAGCGCTCGCGGAAGGATTTTCGCTGGTTCCATAAGAGTATTGCCGGGAATACCAATGCAGCGGAGTGAAACCTCAAGAAAACCCCAAACAGGAACGGCTTGGGAAGTGGCTTTTTTCAGTTAATGAAGTGATGTGTAAGCTAAATGCATGCCTGTTCAGTTGCTTGGCGAAAAAAAACTTCGCCCTTTATTGCTACGACTCCGTTGGGTTTCGTGACCGACCAACTATCTCGTCATCAGCCGTGAGTTCCTTGATCATTTTCCGGTGATGCGTCATGAACATTTTCATGAGTTCGAAAGGCTTGGATTCCTCGTATCGAACTTGCTGAGGGCCTTGGTCGGACAGCTTATAAATAACCGCGTCTGGATATGATAAGATCACTGGAGAATGTGTCGCAATGATTATTTGCGAGCCGTTTCTAACCAAGCGATCAATCTCCGCAATAAACTGAAGTTGCTTGTCGATACCAAGTCCAGCTTCTGGTTCATCGAAAATGTAGACGCCGTTTTCCATCTTTCTTACGATAAGTTCAAGATGGCCTTCTCCATGCGACATTTTCTGGAGGTCTTTCCAGCCATGAACGTTCCAGGCGAACCCTGGGTTTTCGATTTCATCGTTATGAGCAGCGACGAATAGGCTAAAAATCGTCTCCGAGCGAAAGAAGAATGCGTCTGGTATGCGCTTACTTGTTCGGTTGACAACCATGTGATCACAAAGAACAGACTCGCTTTTCAGCAGAGAGAACCTGGTATTCCTGTTCCCGCCTTCGGCATTGATGCGTAGCGAAATGGCAATCGCTTCGAGAAGCGTTGATTTACCGCAACCGTTGTCGCCGATAAAATACGTTACTTTATCATGAAGATCACAGCGTGAAAAATTGCGTATCGAAGGAATGGTGAATGGGTATTCATTAACCTTATTGATCACTTCCAATCCAACCAAGTAGCGACCGTGCTTATTCATGAATACACCGCAGGACGGAGACAAGGGACATACGCATTTTTTCCCCCGTCTTGTCTCGCCACCTTTCTAGAGCGAAACTAATTTGATGGCGCTCCATATGGTCGCGTCTTTTATCGTGACCACTCTTTTATCGTGACCACTAGGCCGAGATAAATCAGCGTGGCATGGCAAGGGACGCTACGGTGGCGTTCCTCGTGGTCCAGGCGGTGTCGTTGGTCGACGTGGCCACAGCAGAGGTGATGCTGCGTTGCTAGAATTGCACGCCGCTGATGGGCGTCATTCGCAATGCCTGTTCTAAAAGGAGTCGCTCGGACGCGAGAGGGTAAAATGCAGGGGAATGGTTTGGAAAATCAAGTGGAAGTGCTCGGGCATCACAGGCAGACCGACTCTTGGCAGCTTGCGTTCACTGGCCATGGTTTGCCACGGAGCGTGCCCATGCCTGAACGTAGCGTTATGGTGCGACTGCATCGCACCGATGACTCAACCCAACGTGCTTGGATTGCCATGCAGGTGTCTTCTTGTGACGACCCCAGACAGGTGCAAATCGACATCGATCCGCTGCACGGCGTGCGCAGCGATCCCACCTGCTTCCTGCATTTGCCCTCCGAAAATGAAGCCAAGGTTTTGAAATCGGAAATCGTTGGCGGAGTGCTGATGGCGCGCAAACAGCTTGGGAAAATAGGCTTTCGCGTGCGCTTGCTGACCCTTGGCGGCAGCGTTGGCGATGATGCACGGGTCAGCCAAGTACCTTCTGTCGCATTTGCCGTCGGCGCCCATGTGGCGGTGGTCGAGGTTATCGGCAGCGACGACCAACGCGCAGACCTCAAAGGCGGTTTCGGATGGCGGATTAACGCCATCGAACCAGTCACATGATTCACCCTAAAAATCGTGATGGATAGAACCCAGGCCAGCGTAGCCGGAACCCAAGCGAAGACTACGATCGGAGAAGTATAACCACAGAGGGCACAGTGGGCACCGAGCAAAATCAAAATGCCTTTCTCTGTGCCCTCTGTGCCCTCTGTGGTTTAGACCTTCCCCTGCATTCTTTCCTTTCGTACGTGTAGCGATTTCTTCGGATAGCACGGAGAAATTGAACCTTAGTACTACAGAGAACCAGAGCAGAGAAATTGTGAGACTCTTTCTTAACGATTACCCAAAAGTGTTCCGCTGTTTCGATGTAACATCTGATCTCTTCCTCTGGTGCTCTGGTGCTCTGTGTTCTATCACTGCGTTTAGGTTCACATGATTTCGCGCACCAAGCGCTGCACTTGTTCGAGCCGAAATGGTTTCGCCAAAACGGGAAATCCGGTGTCGGTGCGAATGCGTCCTAACGTGTGCGCATCATTCGCGCCGGTGAATACGGCCACGTGACCGGCAAGTCCTGGCTGCCGGGCGATCAGCATGCGCAACACGTCCAGACCAGAACTGCGCTCCAGATGGAAATCGGCGATGACGGCGCGAATGGGATGACTGACCAAGGCCTCGCTGGCCTGTTCGGCGGTAGAAACCACCAGCACTTGAATGCCATCATCGCGCAGACAGTCGCTGATCAGCTCGGTAATCATCGGGTCATCGTCGACCACCAGCACCAAGCCGCTCTCGGGATGCGGCTGGGTCATTTGACTCACCATCGGCAACGCGCCCGACAACGGCAGCGAAACCGTGACCACCGCGCCGGCAACGC
This sequence comes from Planctomycetota bacterium, assembly GCA_031382605.1. Classification (GTDB taxonomy): domain Bacteria; phylum Planctomycetota; class UBA11346; order UBA11346; family UBA11346; genus BOG-1363. Next base: position 8,009 of record JANMYZ010000044.1, read on the forward strand.
CATCGGCACGACGATCCAAGCCAATGGCACCTTCCTGATCCCGCAGCAATGCCGAAATCATCGCCAAGCCCAGGCCACGATGACCACGGGCTGCGCGAGTGGTAAAAAATGGACGAGTCGCATTTCGGATGGTTTCGTCGTCAGGGGTCAGGCCATCATTGGTCAGCAGCAAACGCACCCGACCATCGCTGACGATCGCCGACAACACGCACGTTTTAGCGCCAGCTAAACGGGCGTTATCCAGCACCTGTTCGAACACGCGGGTCAAAGAACGTGGCGCTGCAATGACCGGTGGCAAAGTGCCCTCGATGCAGATTTTCGGCACTGTCGTACCGGCCGCCTTCAGACGTAATACCGACTGTTCGATAATCAGCGCCGGATCACAGGGAACCGGAGATTCATCCAGCGGCGTCGCCAGATTACGCAATTGTTCGACCAGTCCACGGCAGCGTTCGACTTCGGTAAGAATCACATCCAAACGCTGAGCCGCATCCAGATCGCTGCCCAGGCGGCGCTTAAGCCGTTGGCTGTACCCAAGAATCGCGGCGAGCGGGTTATTGAGTTCATGTGCCAAGCCACGAGCAATATGTGACACCGTCGACTGGGTTTCGAGTCGCACCATTTCTATCTGCTGCTCACGCAATTGATCCAGCGTCTGACGTAAGCTGGCGGTGCGTTCTTCAACCATGCTTTCGAGGTGTTGATTGAGCTGCTCCAGGTCGGTATTGCGACCGGCTAGTTCGCAAGCGAGCTGACGATTATGACGGCGCAGAAGCGAGGTTTCGCAACCCTGATTCAACAACGAAACCAGATGCTCCGCTGTCCAAGGCTTGACCAAGAATGCGTCGATGAGTCCCTGGTTGATCGCTGAAACCGCAAACTCTAGATCCGCTGCGCCAGTGAAAATAATACGGAAACAGTCGGCGTCGCGCTCACGTAAATACGCCAACAAATCAAGACCGGTGGGCTCATTCAATCCCAGGTGTTGATCGATAAGGGCGACCTCAATTTCATTTTGATCCATGACTCGTTTGGCTTCGGCGACGTTCGCGCACAAGCGCAACGAAAACTGTGGACCAAGATCTAAACGGCCAAGCGCCTTCAATACATTCGGGTCATCATCGACCACCAACACGATGCCAACCGGAAGGTTCATGGAGCTTTTTCCTGAGCTTTATTCAGCGGAATAACCGTCATGACCACGCCACGTTCACCAAGCGCCATCACCTCCACGCGCAGCGGGCCGAGTGAACCGTCAACCACCAATTGGCTGCCACTGACGAGCGCCTCTTGGGACCATTCCCACAGCAGAGAATGCGTGCCGACGACCGGCATTTCACCCGGCATAAGATCCGGAAACATGCGCCGAGCCAAAGCATTCGCCAGCGCCACTTGACCGTCTGGAGCAATGCCGACCACCGCGACCGGCAATCCATCAAGGACTTCTTGGCTGAGGCTCAGTGCTCGATTGCGCAGCTCTAAAGCCGTCGTGCGTTCGCTGACGCGGTTCTCTAATTCAAGGTTAAAACGTTTGAGCTGCTGATTTTTTTCTTCGGCCTGGTGCGCCAGCATGCGGTTGTTGCGCAACAACTGCCAACGCTCAACTCCTTGGCGGACCGCTTGCAGCAGCTCATCATCATTCCATGGTTTGGTGATAAAGCGGTAGACCTCACCGCCATTCACCGCGCGACGTAATAATTCAAGGTCAATATGTCCGCTGAAAAGAATGCGGCTGGCATCCGGGCAACGCTCGCGCGCCTGACGCAAAAGATCGACTCCGCCGATTCCACCAAGATCGTAATCGGTTAATACCACCGCCGTTTCTGCCTGACCCAACAAGGTCAGCGCCACCTCCGCCGATGGCGCGGTTACTAAATCGTAGGATTCGAAAGCCAACAGCCGCGTCAACGAACGCAAGATCGGCGGTTCATCGTCGACTAATAAAATTCGTACTGCCGCCGTCACGACACCCGCGCTCCGGCTCCCTGCCAATGACGCAATTCGACGGTGAAACGCGCGCCTCCCAGCTCAGGACTGGCATCACAGCGAACCTCACCGCCGTGGTTTCGTGCGATCCGCTGAACAATCGGCAACCCCAGGCCTGTACCGGTGACCTTAGTGGTATAGAAACTGGTGAATATTTTCTCCCACAAATGCTGCGGTATTCCACCTCCGCTATCTTCCACCGTCAGCGTAATGACGCCGTCGTGGCAATGTGTCGACACCCGCAGTTGACCGCCGGCGCTGCTGATCGCTTGGACGGCGTTGTGCACCAGATTAATCACCAACTGAATGATTTGCGAACGGACCATCAAAATTCCATCTTGGCAATTCAGCCGACGCTCTACCTGACAACGGTGCTTGAGCTGATGCGCCAACACGGTCAGCGCGGAATTGACGCACTGATCCACGCATCCCTGTTCAGGACTGATGGAAGTACGCGCCAGTAATTTGAGATCTCCAACCACGTTTTTCAGGTGCTCAGCACCTTCACGGGTCTCGTCCACCACCGCCGCCAAATCATCACGAATGGTCGACCACCGCACCGCGTTCAATGACTGTTGCCATTGAGCACGACGTTCCGGTTCCATAAATTCGTCGGCTTGCGCCATCAATGTCGACACAATATCGACATAGCGCCGCAGCGTATTGAGATTACTGCCAATGTAGCCAATGGGATTATTGAGTTCGTGAGCAATGCCGGCGGTCAATTCACCCAGGCCCGCCATACGTTCACGGTGAATGGTTTCCGTGCCGAAACCATCAGGCCGCTTCGTTCCAGTCGAGGAAGTTGCAGCCGACGGATCTTGTGGCGAAAGATCCGGTTCTTGAATCACACGATCTTCTTGAGGCTGACTTCCAAACAAAATTTTCCGATTTCCGAAGCGAAGGACACCACCAAACACGGAACCGCTTTGCTCTGCGCGGTAATATAACTGCGCCCGGTAACGATCTTCGGCAAACCAATCTCGAATTTATAACCTTTCTGTACCAAGCGATTCTTGGCATCGCCAGCGATAATGTTGGTCAATTCACCAACGCCGTCGACCACGCCTGAAGTAATGCTGGTGAAATCCTCACCAACGAATTTACCGACCACCTTGATGGCCACCGCTTCTGGAAAGTTGAGCACCACCGCGCCAGTGGCCTCGCCGCCAAGGCCGATGATCCCGCTGACGCCATAGGTGTCTTCGCCATCGCCTTTCAAATACACGCGATCACGTGTCGGAGTCATCCCCGCCATGGTCGTAAACGTATGGGTCACCGCTTCGATGAAGGGGTTGATATAGTCAACATTGATGCCATGGCTCATAACGAATCCTTGTTGTCGGTGTGAAAGGTACCTCATGACTTTCCGAGCCGCAAGACGGAGAGTTCGCTTTGTCACAGCGCGTGCCGCAAAGCCCTCTGCCGACTTGCCTAGCGGCGTGCTGGACCACGCTGCCCGCCATGCTGGTCCTTGGTATTGAAAGCAGTTGCGACGAAACCGCAGTGGCACTGGTCGAACACGGTCACACGGTGCGGGGCGAGGCCATTGCTTCGATGGCCGATGATTTCGCGGCCTGGGGCGGAGTCGTTCCTGAGTTAGCCGCGCGTGGCCACGTCGCGTCATTGCCTGGCCTGATTGATCGCGTGTTGGCCCAAGCCGGCGTCGGCTTGGACGCGATTGGCGGCATCGCCGTTGGCGCGTGGCCTGGGCTGATTGGCAGTTTACTGACTGGCGTAACCGCCGCCAAAGTCATCGCGCTGCGACGTGGTTTGCCGTTGGCCGCCGTCGATCACATCCAAGCACACTTAGCCGCGATCCATCTCAATCGCACGGCGGTGACGTATCCCTTGGTCGGCTTGGTTGCTTCGGGCGGCCACAGTCATTTTTATTTGGGTGAGGCACCGGGTCGTTTCCAACTTCTCGGCGGCACCATTGATGACGCTGCGGGCGAGGCCTTCGACAAGACCGCCGCAACGCTGGGACTTGGTTATCCAGGTGGACCGCTGATCGATCAACGCGCCGCACGAGGAAATTCGAAAGCGCTGACGCTGCCACGCAGCTTTCTGAATGATGACACCCTGCGCCTGAGTTTTGCGGGCATGAAAACATCGTTGTTGTACCAAGTTCGTGGCCCGCTGGGCCGCGATCCTTTAACTCTGGATGAGCGCGGCATCGATGACGCCTGCGCGAGTTTCCAGGCCGCAATCGTCGATTGTCTGGCGGTTAAATTATTGCTGGCTGCTCGCCAACAAAACGTCCGCGCCATTGCGGTCGGTGGCGGCGTCGCCTGTAACAGCGCCTTGCGCGCACGACTGACGACCGACGCAGCCCGAGCAGGAATTGAACTCTACCTTCCTGCGCCGATGCATTGCGCGGATAACGCCGCGATGATCGCTACGCTTGGTCATTTTCAAATCGCTCGCGGTGAACTGGCCGGCGCTGATCTAGCGCCATTACCAACCGGTACCGCAGGGCCGCGAAGCCGACCGGAGAAGATCTAACAACTGAAATGATAGAAAAATAATCAGAAGAAGGCCTTAACCAC
>JANMYZ010000414.1:0-16346 GCA_031382605.1 Planctomycetota bacterium
CATCAACGTGAGTTAATCGATCGCCACCGGCAATACCCATCACCGCAGCAGGACTGTTTGGTTCGACCCGCAGGACCACCAAGCCCTGGCCTTCGAAGGTGGTGGCGGCGGCATCAATCGCCAAGCCCAGATAGGCTTGGCGTTTTGCGGTGTCATCGGTTTTGGGCTGAAGAGCTTCATCGGCGGCGAACATCGCCATGGACATCAACACTAAAACGAAATGACGCATGATAATCCTTTGCGTGGAAATTAGTAAATGTCCGGCGCTGAGGTGCCGAGCAGGACCCGTGCATCCCAGGCCACTTGTCGTTGATGATGAACTCGTCGGCGGTCTGAACTATCGTGAGCAGCACGCAGGCGCAGGCGAAATGCCGGTAGACGCTGCAAGGCAGCGATTTGTCGCGGAGCAAGCGGCTCGCGTTGGCCGTCCTTCGCCCACGGTTGCTGCTCTATGGTACTGATTTTTTCGGCGAGTTGGTTGGCCGCAGCATCGATCAGATTCCAGCGTTCATCCTGCCACGCACGGAAACGACGCTCGGCATCTTCATCCAACGGATGAAAAGGAATATGCTCGGGCCATTTACCGATGGTGTCGGTTAAGGTGAGCTTTTTTCCGTCGCGCAAAATTTCGACGGTGACCTCGCCACCAACGCCGGTGAGGGCGACTTCATGGCGCAGATCGTTCATCATGCCGATCTCACCGCCGTTGACGGTCAGGATCAGATCACCAACCGCTATGCCCATATTCGCCGCAGCGGTGCCCTGATAAATATACAGGGCCTCCACGCCGACCTGCGGCGTGGTGCCATTTTCAAACTGCGTGGCGGGACTCGGCGGGCTCATGTGCACGCCGAGCATCGCTCGCGCATCCAACGTCTCATAACCCTGATCGCTGGCCGCCAGCGTGGCGGCCAGAACCAAGAGCAACGATGCACGCACGGTTCAGCCCGCTCCAGCAGGTGCGCCGGTGCCGTTCAAAAAGTCTTTGCTGGCAGGCCCACTGCTGGAACTGAGCGCAGCGACCGGAGCGTTGCCGTCGCCGATCACGCCGCCGTCGGTGCGGCGAACAACTACGGTGGCGGAACGCGGGCGGAGGAGAGGGCCGGTGGAGCCGGCTGCGGCCGGCCATACGGAAAAAGCATCGGTGTCTCTGGCAATCCAGTTGTCACCGGTGTACGCGACCGGCCGGTTCGGATGATTGCCCACTTCGCCCGGGTGCTGGACGTTGATGAACATGGTCTTGCGGTCAGGCGTGAAGCTGAGGCCGGTGATCTCGCAACCTGAAGGACCAACGAGGAAACGGCGGACTTCCTTGGTGGTCGGATTGGCCGCGAGCATCTGGTTGTTGCCCTGGCTGATGAATTCACCCAAATTGGTGTAGTTGCCATCGGTCTGGATCCACAGACGCCCGAAGGAATCGAAGCCGATGCCGTCGGGACTATTGAACATGTTGGCCGTGGTGATGTTGCTCGTGCCACCCTTGGCGCCATCAGTGGGGTGGGTGGGATCGGGATACTTCTGCGGATTGCCAGCCAGCAGGAAGATGTCCCAGATGAATGTGGTCGCACTGGCAACGCCGCCGGCCTCCGTCCACTTGATGATATGTCCCCAATAGTTGATAGCGCGCGGATTGGCCTCGTCCTCAGCCGGTTGGGCTGAACCACCCGCAGTGCTGCCATCCGGATTGTTGGGCACCGCAGGGGTTGCCGCACCACGATTCGTATTATTCGTCAAGGCCATGAAGATCTCTCCCGCCACTTTCGGGTTGGCGGTCACCCATTCCGGACGATCCATCATCGTCGCGCCAACACGATCTCCAGCCTGACGGGCTTTGATCAGTACCTGGGCTTGGTTCTCGAATCCATTGGCCACGGTCAGGCCATTGGTGTCATGGATGAGTGGGATCCACGTTCCCGTTCCGGCACGGTCGTTGGGGGTCGCACCGGCTTCGAACTTGGCGACATACAAGGTGCCACTGTCGAGCAGGCTGCGATTTGCCGCCGACTGGGGGTTCGCCGCATCAAACGTTCCGGCGGAGACGAATTTGTAGAGGTAATCGCTGCGTTCATCGTCACCCGAGTAGACCACGACCTTGCCATCGCTGGAGATAACCAATTCGGCATTTTCATGCTTGAAGCGCCCGAGCGCAGTGCGCTTGATTGGTGTGCTGCTGGGATTGAACGGATCAATTTCCACGACCCAGCCAAAGCGATTGGGCTCATTGGGATTGATGGCGATGTCAAAGCGCGTGTCCACGCTGAACCAGCGGTAGGGTGAGCTGTTACCGATACCATAGCGGCGTTCGAGATTCGTCAGTGGCCTTCCTGCCACGTTGCCATTACCGAAATAGCCGTTGAAGTTTTCTTCACAGGTCAGGTAGGTGCCCCAGGGAGTCCAGCCGTTTGCACAGTTGTTCAGCGTGCCAAGGACGTTGGTTCCAAACGGGTCCGCCGAGGTTTTGAGCAGGTCATTGCCTGCCGCCGGCCCGCTGATCAGCATCTGCGTGTAGCCGGTGATGCGACGGTTGTATGGCGATGTCTTCTGATGGCTCCAGGTGCCGTTCGCCGCACGTTTGACGTGGTAGACGCCAACACCGTGCGCCGCCTGCGCCTTCTTGGCCTTGGCGAAGGTGAAGGGCAGCAGCCAGTTTGCTGCGTCGGTGTCTGGTTTGTAGAAGTATTCCAGGTTGATGTATTCATGGTTCATCACCAGCAGTCCTTCGTCGCTGCGTGTGCCGTAACCGTTGGTGGTATTGTTGAAGCCGAAGAAGGTCATGCCGTCGTGGTTGTCGCCGACTTGCTGCTCCTGCTCGACCCAGCCCTCCGAAGCATCGCCAACCCAGGCGGGAGCGATGTTGTTGATCGGCTCGCCCCAGGGCAGGAACGGTTCAGCGACGTAACCGCTCGGCACCACGACTGCGTCGGTGGACGAGGTCGCGATCGCAACGAAGCCCAGCATGCGTTCGGCCGCAGGCGTCGCTGGTGCTGGCGCCGCGTCATCATCGTCATTGCAACCCGTCAGCCACGAACCGGCGAGAAAACTGATCGCAGCAGCGCCAAGTCCGCTCTTCAACATCGAGCGGCGTGACACCGCTTGATCAATGAGATCCTGCATCGACTTGTTGGTGGTGGGGTTGCTCGAACGGTCGTCTGAAATGTCGAAGGTCATGCTGGCTCCGGCGCAGTGGCGGGTGGTGTACTTTTATTTTATATTCCCAGATACAAACCCCTGTCGAAGAATGCGTGTAGATTCGGCCAATCAGCGATAGGGAACAAACGCAGAACCCATGAACAAATGATCAAGAACACCGAATGCTGCCGCAAAGCCATAACGCCAGATAGAGCGATGTCAGTTTCGTCAGAGCGTCATTTTGGTGGAATTTATCCTAAAAACTGCAGATGAAATTTGAACTTCCACCGCAAAGACGCGAAGTCGCCAAGAAAATCAAGGATTAGACTCAAAATCTAGGTGATCCATGGCTTCACTAAACGGGTGACTCTTGTTTTTGCTGTAAGTCCTTTGCGCTCTTGGCGGCTAAGTGCCCCAACGGGGTATTGCGGTAAAATGGTTCTCTGCTGCTTTTTTTAGGTTTATGGCACGTGGACATCGGCCTCGACGAGTTCGACCGATGGTTTTTGCCATTACATACGGAAGTAGACCGCGTCGAAAAATTATTTTAAATTCAGGCCCACGCCTTTCCTTAGCGTCTTAGCGATGAGATTTTGAGTTTATATGGTGGCTTTTCGGGTGAATTTAGCAGCCACCACGGGCGGTCAAAAGAAGGATCGAAAGGGGAGTCGCTGCCCGCGCGAGTAACGCTATGCGCGGAAACCAGCCGAGTGTTTTGGATTGTCGCCGTAAAAAATGACGCAGGTGGCGATTGAAGGGGCCAGCATGTTTGAGTAACGAGGCATGCGGAACTTCTTCGCCATCGTTGGCGTAAACCCAATGCACTTCGACGTCAGGAAAATGACGAGAAGCTAAATCAGGGCGACACAGGATCCGTGTTCCAGGGCCATCCATGTTCAGCGTGTGGCGTTCTTTGGAGCCCCACAGAATGAGCGTCGGCGCCAACGTCAGTGGTTTTGTTGCGCGTGTATCGGTATCTAAGCCGACCATCTGACGTAACGCTAATACGCGGTCGATACCGCCCTGGGGTGAGATATTTTCCAGGGTATGTTCGATTCGAGCACGAAGGCGTGCTTCACTTTTATCGGCAATTCCCTGCGGCGTGAGCATCGACAGCAGCGAGCGCCAGCCAGCCGTTGGCGGTTTTTTGACGATAGATTTGCTGGCCAGTGAACGGAAGAAAGCGCGACCACGTTCGAGCGCCTGAGTCGGCTGTCCGTCGGCTCCGCGATCCGATTCGCTTTCAATGCCGCCGACGATTCGCGACAGCAACGGCGCCAGATCCGCAGTGCAGCTAAATGGACTGACCATGATAAATGCGGCGAGATTCAGTACGTGGTTGTCTGCACGAACACGGCGCAAAAGTTCAAGGCAAATTCCAGCCCCGACGCTGACGCCAATCAACACCACCAAGCGCCCCTGCGCGCGAGCATTGAGGACAGCGGTGTGGATCGAGTCGATGACGTTATCGAGAACGAAATGCGCGTTCGGATAGGTGATCACCGATGCGGGCCCAAAGCGGCGCAAAACGGGAAGTTGACGCAGAAACGTTTCTGGACCGTCAGGGACTAAACCTGGAACGCAGATGAAATGAAATGGACCGCCGCCGTTATAGGTATGAATCTTACACATGGGCGACACCTTCCGTATTTTGAGTAGTAGCAGCGGCAAGAAGCTTGGTCGCTATGGCGCGGTCATTCCATGCCTGCGGAATTTTGTGTTGCCCACCCATTTTCCCCTGGCGTGCAAGATAGCGATGGAACGTTCCGTTTGGCAGGATGGTCAATTGCGGTGCGGTGATTTGACCGCCAGCACGGTGTGCATCGTAATCGATAACGTTTGAGCGCAGATAGTGATCGAGCTTTTCGCTAAACTTGCTGGCCGATTCTGGTGCGCGAATAAATTCCACCAGCCATTCATGGCCACCATTTGGTGATGTCGCACTGGGCAAGAATGGGGCGACATGATAGTGGGCAACTTCGCTGCGAGTTGCTTGGCAAGCAGCGGCCAGCGCTTGATCCAGATGAACGCCTTCAACGTGCTCACCAAATACGGAGATGCGAGTTTTGATTCGCCCCGCAACACGGATGCGACCTGGCGATACGCCTTCGACCAGATCTCCGATTTGATAGCGAATCAATCCGCCTGGGGTAGTCAGCAAAACGCGGTAAATACGGCCTTCAACGATTCCTTCGGCGCCGACGGTCGCGCCACCGTCTTGTGGTGCGAATTCCAAATACACGCCGTGGTCAGCTAACAAATCGAGTGGTGGAGCTTGCTGTTCATCAAGGTGCCAAGCGCGGCTGCCAACAGCGATGAACGCTTCGCTGGCTGGATAAACTTCCATCAACCACGTATCCGGCGCCAGTTGTTCACGCAGCGTGGGAATGAAAGGAGTGATGGCGTGACCGCCGTGGATGAAGCCATTCAGATTCGGCCAGGCAATGCGTGCGCGACTCAGCCCACGCTTCCGGCAAATCCGATCGAATAACATCATGCACCACGCCGGAATTCCGCTGACCAAACGTACGTCGCGTTCGCCACAGCGTTCGGCGATGCGATCGAGTTTGCGCTCCCAATTACTTTCGAGTGCGATGTCCAATCCAGGTTCATAGAGCGGACGTAGCCAAGCAGGAACTTGCGCTGCGACGATGCCTGAAAGATCACCGACCGGAATGCCATGCGCATTTGGCGTCAACGCGGTGGAACCACCGAGCATTAGCAACTGGCCATCGAAAAGTCCGCCGCCAGTGGCTTGCAATAAGCGGAAAAATGCGGCAGCTCCACCACGAGCATGATGCTTGAGCAAGGCTGCACTTTGTGGGATGTAACGTTCTCCCGATGCTTCGCTGCTGGTTGTTCCGCTGGTTTGTGCCAATGCCACGGCCTTGCCACGGAACATCACATCTTTTTCACCAGCGGCGACACGATCGATGAAAGGTGCATGATCAGCGTAAGTATTTTCGCCGACGTCATTGCGGAAAGCATCGACCAAACGGTGGTCCATCGGCAAGCGATCGAGCCCAAATTTTTGTCCGACTGGCAATTTTGCTGAGCGAGAAATTAATTGACGAAGAATGCGCGCCTGGGCATGCGCCAAAGCGGCGCCTTGTGGTCGGCGATCGGCAAGTGACAGCAAGGGCGAGAAAGATCGGGCGACGGCTCGCTGGAACATATGCGTGACCCTAACTTGGCATTGTGAAGATCTGGTGAAAGCGTCCGTAAAATCCCAAGGAATCCAGTGCTTGAGCCCGTTTGGGCCTGACGAAGTCTCGTCTATGCCTGTGATCACCTTTGATCACCTCAATTTTGACTCGGACCGTTGCTGTTAAAGTGCTCCAACGGGGCATGGCGGTGGAAGTTTGAATTCCTACGACGGTTTCTCGGTTTAAATCACCACCCAGGCGGGTTCTGGTGCAAAATGGGTTGCTGCTAATTCCAGGCCTTCGGGCGGAGCGATGTTGCCGAGCCGCCGCGCAGCACGTCCGTCGTTCATGACACTCGCAAAATCGTCGAGCGAGGCATTGCCCTGGGCAATGAAGAGCATCGCACCAACTAAACCACGGACTTGTTTATAGAGGAATCCCTCGCCGGTGATGGTGAAGGTATAGACCTCTTCACCCACGGTGACTTCGCTGGTCCAATGGGCGGCTAAAATGCGGCGATGCGGGTCGTTATCGTCGGTATCATCGCGCCGTAGACAGGCGAAGCCTGAGAGATCGCGATGCCCTGGCAAAAGCCGTGCGGCTAGCTCAAGGCGCTCGGGATAATCCATGCGACGAACCCACCAACAACGCCGATCAAGTACTGGACGCACGGTGCGCCGACGAACGCAGTAGCGATAGATCTTGGATTTCGCCTGAATTTTGGCGTTCCAGGCGTCATCGACGGGGGCGACTCGGCGAATGACCACATCGTTTGGTAAATGACTGGTGAGCGCCTGACCAAGTGCGGTTGGTTCCCAGGCGCGTTCGACCGCCAGATCACCAACCAGCGCGCGAGCGCTGACGCCGGCATCCAAACGACTGGATAACCGCACGAAACAATCGCGATCTTCCAGGCGTCCAGCAGCTAACGTCAGCACATCCTGCAACGTGCGCAATCCCGCACGTTGCGTTTGCGTACCAGCAAAGCCGCTGCCGTCGTACTCAAGTTCGATGGCGAAGCGCGGCATCTGGCATCAACCTGCGTTGTCGTCGTCGCCCTCTTCCCATTGCTTGGCTTCACGATCGATGGTGTCGTCGTCAAACCCATCGTCGTTGGCGCCTTCGAGCACGTCGTCGAGCACCGCGTCACGTGAGTGACGGTGATCACGCCGACCGTGTCCTGGGCCTTGCCCGTGACGACCGCCGCCGGTCTTGCCACGGAAGCTGAAGATGTCGCGACGATCTGGCGTATCGACGGTGCCACCGATCGGTGAATTCAGTGATTCACGAGCATTCAGCCACACGTCGCGCATGTCGTCGAGTTCGGCCATACGGCCAAACGCCAATTCGTGTACGCGCCAAACCAAATCGAAGAACGGCGCAGAAACGTAGCGTTTTACCCGCTTGCCGAGATGAGCGAAGAACAGCAGATAAAGCTGTCCGCGCATGATTTCGACCGCGCTGTTGACCAACCGCTTTGGCAGATCCATGCGGTTGCCAAGCTGGCGCACTTCCTGCGTTACGCGGGCAGCCACTTGATGGAACTGGTCGCGGCCAATATCGATCGAATCGAGCAGGGGGACGAACAGGCCAGCGGTGAGCACTTCGAGAGGGAAATAGCGTTCTTCGTCAGCAGCAGCGTCAACCGCCGTGAAATACTCAACCACTTGGTCGAAGCCATCTGAGCCGACGGCGATGCTCCATTCGGGATAGAGCACACCCATGAATCCATATTCGCCCAACATGCGCAAACCAGCCGTGCGATTTGGTTGGGTCAGAATGCGGAAGATTTCTTCGGTGACGCGGAAGCGACTCGCCTTGAGGATTTCGCCTTGCAGCTCACGCAATGCGCGATCGGTATCAGGTTCAAAAGTGAAACCGAAACGCGCGGCGAATTTAATCGCGCGCAGCATGCGCACGGGGTCTTCGCGGAAACGCACCTGCGGATCACCAATGCAACGAATCAACTTGCGTTCGATGTCTTCGACGCCGCCGGTGTAGTCGATGACTGAGAAATCGCGAATGTCGTAATACAGCGCATTGACGGTGAAATCGCGGCGGAAAGCGTCGCTTTCGAGATCGCCCCACTGGTTGTCATCATCAACGTAGAGATCACCGGCGCTGTTGCTTTCGGCGGCCTCAGCTGCCGAGCGCAGTGTGGCGACTTCGACATTCTTTGGTCCAAAGAACACATGAACCAGGCGGAACCGACGTCCGACTTCACGACTGTTGCGAAACAATCGCCGCAGATCGCGTGGGCGAGCGTCGGTGGCGACGTCAAAATCCTTCGGGCGACGCGCCATCAGCAGGTCGCGCACCGCGCCACCAACTAAATAGGCATCGTAGCCAGCGTCTTTCAGACCATAGAGCACGCGCAACGAATCGCGGTCAATGTCCTTGCGCGAGATGATGTGATCTTCGCGGCGGATATACCTGGGAACGGCGTTGTCGGCGTTGTCCGGCTGTTGGCCATGGTCGTGGTGATGACGACGCTGACGTGAGGGGCGGTCGGAGACCTGGCGATGTCCGCCAGCGTCCGGTCGTGGGCTATGCACTCCAATTATCCTTACAAGAAACGGGCTCGTCGGCTCCGTCGGGTTCACCAGCGCAACGAGCGCAGGCCTCCACAACGGGCGGGCAAGGCGGGAGGATGTCAAATGAATGTCCGATGTCCAATGTCCGATGTTCGATGTCTTTTTTATGTCCGATGTCCGATGTCCGATGTCCGATGTCCGATGTCTTTTGGACGAGGGTCATTTGCGATCAGCGAAAACCAGTCGGATTCCGGCAACCGCAAAACAACACAGTAAATATGGAACTAATAGACCTCGCACATCGGACATCGGACCTCGGACCTCGGACATCGGACATAAGAATTAGAAATCTCGGGCGACGATGAATTCTGCCAAATCCCATAACCGTTGGCGGTATGGGCCTGCAGGGAAGGCTTCGAGTTGGCGTTGGGCATCTTTGACGTAGGTACGCGCGGTGTTGAGGGCGGCGGTGACGGCGCCGCTGTCGATGACCAATGAGCGAATCGCTTCAACCTCGGTTGGAGTCGATACGCTTACCAAGCGGCGTTCGTAATCTGCGCGCTTCGATCCGGAGTTTTCTAACAAGCGAATGATCGGCAGCGTCAGGCGACCACGTTCGATATCGGTGGAAAGCGTCTTGCCGACTTTTTGTGGGTCGCCGCTAAAATCGAGGCAGTCGTCGACCACTTGAAAAGCCATGCCGGCAGCTCGGCTATAGGCAGCGGCGGCGCGCTGTTGTTCGGCGCTGCCTTCAATGGCTCCGAATTCACCGGACAATTCGCATAAAACGGCGGTCTTGGCGTAAATGATGCGATTGTATTCGGCTTCCGTCAGTTGCACGTTGCGCGCGACGCACTGTTGGTGCAGTTCGCCGCCGCAGATGATGTTGGTGGTGGCGGTCAGTCGTTTGGTGACGACCGGATTCATCAGGTCAGCGACCAAGTTGAACGCGTGGGTGTAGAAATAATCACCCAGCAAAACAGCAGTCGTATTATCGAAACGAACATGCGCCGTGGGCTGACCTCGGCGGGTGTTGGCGTCGTCAATTAAATCATCATGAATCAATGTCGCGGTGTGAATGAGTTCAAGCGCCGCGCCGATGCGGTGATGAATCGATGACACCTTTCCGACGGCTTCGGCGACCAACAACACCAGCGCTGGGCGCAGCATTTTTCCGTGAAACGTCCCAAGATCGGCGATCAGGCTCGTGACCTTGGGTTCGTCGCTGGCCAGCGCCAGCTGCATGTGTTTTTGGACCTCATCGAAATGCGGTTGGAGGTCCTGGAGAACATCAAGCATGGGCAGGATCAGCCGACCGTGAACGAGCGGGCCAGCTCCTGCAGCGATTTGCCCAAGACATCGACGCTGACGGGTTTGCGAATGGCGGCGGCGATTTGCGGATTCAAACGGGCCAATTCTTCAACCCGATCAAATGGCTCATAAGCCGAAACCACGACGACTTGGCTGCCGTTCAGTTCAGGGCGACGCAGGAGTTCTTGCAGAACAGCAAAGCCATCCATGCCGGGCATCATGATATCCAGCAACATGATGTGCGGCTTCAGGGTGCCAACGGCAATGCAGGTGTCGACGCCGTTGACGGCTTCGTGAATCGCCGCGTCAGGCAAATAGCGCTCGACGACTTTGCGCAGCAGTAAAACGACGTCAGGGTGATCGTCTGCGATCAAAACTTGTAATTTTCCGACCGCAGCGCCAGCGGCAGGAACGCGACCGCTGACTTTTTTGCCAACATCAGGAATGCCAAATGATTGGCAGAACGTTTCGAGATCTTCCGGACGCACGCGAAAATGGCCACTGGGCAGGGCGTAGGCTTTGAGGTGACCGTGAACGATCCAGCGATAAACAGTCGTTCGACTGACGTTGCAGCGTTTGGCGATTTTGCCGAGGCTTTGGTGTTCGTCTTTATTGATAGTCTTCATGCGATGTGTTCCGCGCCGGGTTCAGTTATTTTATCAGGTGAGCGCGACCGTAGAACGTGCTGATGGAACATCTGCCGTACTTTTGTATCGCCGCCCACCGTAAAGTAGGCGGCAGCTTCTACACAGAAGGGTCAAACGTCGCAAGGGATGAAGTGAGGACATCTGTACGAGAAGAACGGCCGGAATTTCAGTCACCAGGGTTGCCACGAAGATCGCAGCGTGTGGGCAAGTCATGGCGTTCCCTGGCTTCATGTTTAGCGTCCCGCGCCATGCGTGTGCTTATCGTTCGGTTGGGAGCTTTCGGCGACATCATTCATACCCTGCCGTTGGCCGCTGATTTGCATCGTGCAGGTCATTCGATTGGCTGGGTTTGTGAAGATCGCTGGGCCTGCGTCGTGCAGGACAATCCCGCCATCGATCAGGTTCATCAATTGCCGCGCAAGATGCTGCGTCAGGTGCCTCTGGTTCAGCGTTGGTTGATCCTTCGCCGTTTGATGCGTGACGTGCGCGCCTGCGACTACGATGTGGTCATTGATGCTCAGGGCTTGGCCAAGAGCGCCCTGATTGCGGCAACCAGTGGCGCTCGGCACCGCATTGGCCATGCACGGCCGCGTTCGCGCGAGGGCGCTTGGTTGGTCGCTGATCGCTGCGTTCCCGTCGTTGCCGAGCATGTCATCGACCAGCAACGCGCACTCGGCTTGCCTATTTTGCACGGAAAAACCATGGGTGGATGGGAATTTCCTCTGCCAGAGTGGAGCACTCAACGAGAGTGGGCCATCGCATGGTTGAAGAGTCAGGGCCTCGATCCACAGGGCGGCGCGCGCGTGCTGATGTTGAATGTCGGTGCTGGCTGGCCGACCAAAGTATGGCCGCAAGAACGGCAAATCGCCTTCGCTCAGCTGTGCGCAGAACGTGGACTGCCGTTGATGTTGGCGTGGGGCTCGCCAGCCGAACATGACTTGGCGCGCGCGATTGTCGCGGCTAGTCCTGCGACGCGCATGGCTCCGCCAACGACGATCCCGCAGCTTGCCGGATTGATCGCCCAGGCTGGAGTGCTGGTCAGCGGCGACACTGGTCCATTACATCTCGGTCTGGCATTAGGCGTTCCCGCCGTTGGTTTGTTTGGCCCGGTGCCAGCAACTCGTAATGGCCCACGTGGCCGTGGCTACCGTACCTTGCAAGCGCCCGGAGCCGCCTGGGAGCGCAAAGATGTCACGCGAGTCAACATGGGCGCGCTATCGGCCGAGGCCGTTTTGGAGCAAGCTCAAGCGATTCGGCTTCACTAAGACACGCCATCATCAATAAGATTAACACCGATATGTCAGTGACTTGACCAGTCGTGTCGACGAACGCATGGTGCGTCCATGTGGCACAACCAAAGCGAAGACTGCACTGACACCATTCAGGTTTTGAAGTGGTCGCCAAAACCAGGCCAAGACATCTTACCTGATCGAGCCATGAAAGAATTGGACGAAGTCGTCGCCAAGGATGTTGGAAAAAATTGGGTGTTGGAGATTTCTGCCATCCCGCTTCTGAGCTCAAATGCAATTGCTCAGCTGATTGGCGTGGTTCGACGAGTCAGTTTAGAAAATGGTCGCATCGCTTTAGCCAACCCACCGCCAACGGTGGCAACGGTTCTGCGCATGACGCGATTGACCAAAATGCTGCCGATGTTTGAAACCATCGCTTTGGCGAAAGCATCCTTCATCTGAAGGCGATATGGGACTGCCATTACAGCCGGAATTAACGCCTTGGTCGGCCGGACAGCGCCGCACCATGGTGCTCACGGTATTTGCGTTGAGCGTCTTTTTGTTGGGCGCCTTGAGTTATGCGCGACAACAACCACCGCGCTTATTGGGCAGTCATGGTCGCCCAGGGATTGAAGACTACCACACCGCCGCCCTGCGTTTGATCGCGGGAGCACAGCATCGTGTGACCATCGCGATCTATGTGGTCCGCGTCGATGAAGACGGTCCGGTCGATCATGTGTTTCGTGCTCTTGGTGATGCGGTTCAGCGCGGCGTTGATGTGCGCGTGGTGCTCGATCGTGGTAAAGATTGGCGCACCGGTGCGCCGGACACCAAACATGTCGAACCAGCGCAACGACTCGCCAAGTTAGGCGTGCGAGTCGTGCTCGACGAAGAAGATCGCACGACGCACGCGAAAGTATTGGTCGTCGATGATCGCCACGTGATCGTCGGCAGCCATAACTGGACTCGCTCGGCGCTGGCCGCCAATCGTGAATGGTCCGTGCAAATCGATGACCAAGAAATCGCTCGGCAGATTCAGACAGAGCTGTCGTCGCTGCCTGGCTGGTAAGCCTTGGGGGATTTTTCTCAGCCATCGTCGCCAAAGCGCGCCAACGTTAGCCCATGAACGACGCTTATTTACCGTTGTTTTCACTACGATCGGCGAAAACCATGCGGCCATTGCTGGTCGCATGCAGTCGAATGATGGTGCCGTGAATACGTTGGCCAATCGCATCCGCTGCATTACTGACGACCACCAAACTTCCGTCATCAAGGTGACCAACTCCTTGGTTTTTCCCTTCGCCAAGTTTTTCAATCATCACCGTGATGACATCGCCAGGACGCAGCGTTGGCGTAAGTGCGCCAGCCAAGGCCGATAAATCGATGACGGTAACGGCTTCGGCGATGCCACGATTGAGCACGTCTTTGTCGAGCGCCAACAGTCGGCCATGTTCAAGTCGGGTCAGGTGCACCAAAACGTCGGTCAAACTGTCTGCATTAGGAATTTCGGTGTCATCGATTTCCACTTGGATCAATGGCAGCGCACGCAACTCATTCAACCCTTCAAGTGCCCGACGGCCTCGCGCAGCGACGACGGGATCGGTGGATGACGCATGGCCTTCACAGGCTAGCAGCACCTTGCGATGGATGAGCAGGCGCCGTGGCAGCAAACCAGAACGAACCAGCGCGATGGTCCGGCCATCGCCGAGCGCTGCGGGATCCAAGATCACCGCACCGCTGTCAGCGCGTTCGGCGCGAAATTCAACGAACGGAACGACCACGCGAAAATGGTCGGCGTTACGCAGAACGACGATGAGCACCAAATAGGTGGTCACCAGCGCCAGTGGCAGGTCAAGATTATTCACCACTCCTTCGTCCTGAATCACCAAACGCAACACCGACAGCAAGACCCAGGTCAAGGTCAGTCCGGCGCCCAAGCCAAGAATGAAAGCGACCAAACTTCGGGTAAATCGGCGACGAAACGCGTGTTCACTAGCAATCAGCGTAATGGCAATTCCAAATCCCATCGCACCGCCGAACCACCCAGGCAACGTATCGCTCAGAGTACCACGATAAATCAGCGCGCCGCTCGTCAGGCCGACCAAGGTCGACAGCGCCACGAAGATCATGCGTACGAGTAGGATCAACATGGCGGCACGCTAACGCATGGCGGGCCTGGCTGGTAGCCAGTAAGTCTGGAGGTCAGCCGCTGCGCCCGGCAACCACGCCGTGGCTGACTCCGCCAAAAAAAGACACCCAACGTTGACTGGTGAAACCGGCCTCGGCAATGGCGGCGTCGGCTTCCTCGCGCGAAAGAAAGCGCGCGATGCTGTCATTTAAATAGCGGTAAGCGCCGGCATTTCCGGTGAGGGTGCCGCCCACCAAGGGGAACACCACTTTGCCAAAGCTGCCGTAAAAAGTTTTCGGCCACCACGACGTTGGGCGGAAGAATTCTAAGATCAGCAACTGTCCACCCGGACGCAGTACTCGCGCTAATTCGCGTAGAGCCAGTCGTGGATCACCGAAATTGCGCCAGCCATAGGCCACCATCACCAGATCGAAAGAGCCATCGGCAAACGGCAGGTGCAGGGCGTCGCCAACGCTCGCCGACAGGGGGTGACCTTTGCGCTTATCAGCGCCGGCGACCAACATTGGCTGACAAAAATCACAGCCGTGAACGCGTTTGGCTTTGCCTTGCGCCAGCGCCTCAAGGCCCAAATCAAAGGTGCCGCACGCCAAATCGAGGACGTCCGTCGGCGCTCCGGCGACCTCGCGCAAGATGCGACGGCGCCAACGCACATCGTTGCGCGCCGATAACACCCGGTTGAGCAGGTCGTACTTCGGCGCGATGTTGGCGAACAATGCTTTGACCGCTTCAGACATGCCTGCAGGTTTGCATCCAGCGGACAGCGCGCAAGCCCAGCACGCCCGAAGGAGCACAGCCATGGAACAGTGGTCAATTTTAGTCGAGAAGGAGTACCTCAAGTTCTCCTGCGCTCATTTTCTCATTTTCCCTGACGGTTCCAAAGAACGCCTGCACGGCCACAACTATCAAGTGGTCGCCGAAGTCGATGGTCACCTCAGCGAATTCGGCTTGGTCATCGATTTCAAAATGGTGAAGCCGATCATCAAGGAACTCTGCGATCACTTGGACGAACACTGGCTGATCCCAGGCGAGCATCGCGAACTGACCTACAAGCACCGTGATGATGGCCACACCGAAGTGGCGTATCGCGATTGCCGTTACTTAGCGCCAACGAATGAGGTCATTGTTTTACCAATCAATAATAGCTCGGCAGAAAATTTAGCGACATGGTTGGGTCAAGCGCTCTTTCGCCGTTTGCAAGAATCCTTTGGTCGACTCAGCGTCCGCCGCTTGCGCGTAGCCGTGTCGGAAACCAGCGGGCAAGCTGGCGTTTACACCTATTCGGACAATTGAGCTAAAATCCGCGATGGATAAAATGCGGGTGCGAACGCCCTGGGTCATTGGGTGCCACGCCAAAGGTTGTGTGTCTTGTGTGTCTACATTTTAGTAGAGAGATGCATGTTCAGGCGCTCGGCGACAAGAGAAAAGCGGGTGTCCATTTCCATTATTTTTTGGCCACGAAGGCGTTAAAGTCGAGACCGCGCACGTAGTCCACGGCATCGCTCTCGAAGCGGATTATGTCTTCGAGGGCGTCGATCTCACGCGGTTCAAGCGGCATAGAGCAGCTCGGTCGAGGCGAGTACGTTGGCCCGGAAGCGCGGCGACTGCTCGTGCTCAAGGGTCCAGCGGGTGATGAGGTCCACCTTGCGGCCCAAGAGGTCGCCCAGTTCAACGAGCAGGCCGCCCAGTTCCCAGCCCGGCGTGTAGCCTGACTCAAAGCTCACCAACAAATCCACATCGCTGTGCGGGCGCGCCGTGCCTTTGGCGCGCGAGCCGAACAGCTCCAGCGTGGCGACGCGGTAGCGGCGGCAGAGGTCGACCAAACGCCGATTATCGATGTCGAGTCGGAGTGGCATAGAGTCACCCTAGCATGGTTCGCTCGAACGGGAACCGCCAGCGTGAGGCGGTCTTTCGTGCGGTGTAAAAGTCGTTGATTCCATCACTGGTATCTCAGGCATGACACGAATGGCGTGGTGCAAATCCGTAGGAACCAGCCGCGTGTAATGATCCAGCGCGGTCGTCCCATCGCTGTCGACGGTCTCGGCGATTCTGAAACGCCATGGCATTCCACCCGCTCCGCAGCGTGGTCGTGTGACGGATGGTGACCGCGTCATCGTCCATGATCCGGCCACCACGGTGGCGATCGATTTCGCCAAGGTGCTGATTCTTGATCAGGGAAGTATCTGCCTGATGTCGATCCTGAT
>JANMYZ010000055.1:0-9846 GCA_031382605.1 Planctomycetota bacterium
CGCCACTGCCAACGTGAGCGTTCGTCATGCGCTTGCGACTTTTCCTGAACGCACGCTGAAGTTTACTTACACGCTGACCCGCACTTCAGGCGGGTGGCACATCAGCGGCGCGACGCTGCAACCCTGATTTTTTTCCAAGGCCGCCGCATGCGCTTGAACACTGCTTTTATCCCTGCTCTCATCCCAGTGCTGACCCTGCTGCTCGGCCATTTTGGCGTCGCACTGCGGGCTGCCGAACAACCACTGGGAGTGGTCGAAAAAACAGACAAGTCGAGCGCGATCATCCATTTCGATGCTTCGGTCAAACTGTTGCCGGGCTCGATGGTGGCCATTTATGGTCCCGGTCAGGTGAAAAAACATCCGCTGACGAAAGAAGTTTTGGTTGAGGATCGCGCCTTGGTGGCCAAGGCGCAGGTGATTGATGCCAGCAATCCCGCTCAGGTCAGCGTGCGTCTGACGTGGACCAGCGCGGTATCACCAGCGATCGGTTTTGATGTTGTGCCGTTGCCGAAGGAAGCCGCGCCAAATGCCGCTCCGGCGTTGGTGGGAACCGCCGCGCCGGTGAGCGCCGCCGTGCAAAGCACGGTCAAAATCACCCTGCCAGTCAGCGATCCGGACGGCGATACCGTCGCCTATAGTTGGAGTTTAGAAGGCGTGATCGGTCAAAGCGGCACCTTGAGCGCACGCACCGGCACCACCCCTGAAGTGTCGTGGACGGCTCCTGGAATCCATGGAAAAACAACCTTGATCGCCACCGCGCGCGATCCGTATGGCCAAGAAGTGGTGGTGAAAGTCCCACTCACCGCGACTGCCGATGACAACTGGCGCATGCGCGAACCAAAAGCCTTCGCCAATCTGGGCGCGGATCGCCAACCAGCGTTGACGCAGGTGGTGCGTGAGCCGAATGGTACGTGGCTGGGCATCACTGCGGCAGGTACGGTGCAGCGATTTGCCAGCGGTTGGATGACTTCTTCAGCGGTCGCATTCGCTCAAGATAAAGGTCCAGCACGTCCGATTACGGCGGTCACGGTCGGTAAAGAACTGCACGTCTTAGACGGTAAACGTGCTGCCATTTTGGTGTATGGCGCTGACGGCAATCCGCTGCGCGACTACGCTTCTTGTCAGGCTCCAACGGATCTGGTTTTGGGCAGTGATGGCACCGCTTTTATCGCCGATCAGGACGCTGGCGGTGTACTCATTTATGAGGCCAATGGCACTTTCCGTTTGCGCCTTGGCCGAGCTGGAAAAGGCAATGATGCATTCACTGGCCTCACGCAACTGGCGCTGAGCCGTCAGGGTGAATTATGGTGCTTGGACGCCACGCAAGCACAGGTCCAGCGCTTCGATCGTTTTCATCGCCGCTTGCCAACCTGGCAGTTGCAAAACGACGTGAAAAATCCTGCTGTCGACATCGCCGTACACGCGAAAGGGACGCTCATTTTGCTTGCCAGTGGTCAAGTGCTGGTCGCCGATGCAAAGGGCCAGACCTCGCAGGCCTGGAAAGGCCTTGGCGATGTCGGACTGGTCAGTCGCGCGGGTGCGGCCTCTTCCATAATGGTTGATCCCCTGGGCGAAGTTTTCGTCACCTATCCAGAATATGGGTATGTCGTGCGTTATAATGCAGAGGGCGCATTTACCGGCGTCACCGGCGCGGCGCTGTGGGATTTCGCGCGTTACAGCATCGACGGTCAGGGTCGCATCATCGGCCTAGATGCCGACAGTGGTCAGTTGGCCGTGTTCGATCAGGATGGATTTTTACAGTATCGTCATGGTGGTCTTGCACGAAACGGCGGCGTCATCACCCGTGCTGGTGCCATGGCCGTGACCCCAGATGGCCAGTCCGCCGTGGTGCTCGACACCAGCGAGATGCACGTGGTGCGCTATGATCTTGCCGACCTCAAACAAAAGCCGTTGGTGTTTGCTCAGCCGGGCAAAAACAACGGCCAACTGCAAGAGCCGGTGTCCGTCGCCATCGACGCCGCTGGTCGCAGCTATGTGCTCGATACCAAACAACATCGGGTGCAAGTATTTGATAACGCCGGCGCATTTCTCTTCAGCTTCGGTCGTTACGATCGCGGCAAACAGCCAGATGAGCTCAGCGAGCCAACGCATGTAGCGGTGACGTCTGCTGGCGACGCTGCCTTTGTCTATGATTACGACACCTACGAGTTCAAGAAATTCAACCTTGACCAGACCAAAAAAGAAGGCGTGCACGTCAATAACACTGGCGGAAAAGGCGATGGCCCAGCGCAATTTCGCTCGGTGGTCGGTGTGACGGTGGACCGTTTAGGGCTATTGTATGTGCTCGATGATGGCCGCGATGACTTGCAGGTGATTGATTTCCGTGGCAGTAACGCCGTCGCTGGACCAACGCGCAAAGTCAGTGATTTGGGTTTACGCGGCGGAACGCATCTAGGCGTTTCGCCCGATGGCCAATTCATCGTCGCTTACGACGGAGCGCTCACCGGCTGGCATTGGTGAACTTGTCGGAAGATGGAGTGAACCTGTGCACTGACGGTGGGTTAACCCCGGCGAGGATCCCATGCTAAACTTTCAGAAAAAAAAGCCTGCCAAAGGCGTCGCCTTTTCACTCGATCCAGTCCAACGTGAACAGGCGAAGACGCCACTCGCACGTCGGCGCTACACGCATCTGTTGTTTCTTGCCGGAGTCATGTGCATCTCTGGATATTTGTTGTGGAGTTACTTTGATAAAATCAGAAACTCTCTGAATCCGGTCACCAATCGACTGAATCAAGAAATCACCCTGACGCCGATGGTAAAACCGTCGATTGTCGATCTTCCGGCGATGCCAGATGCGGCAACCATCGCAGCAAACCAAGCCGAGGTACCGGATCATTTGGCCAAAGGTACGGTCCCCCTGTGGATCGACCAGCCGGACGCCACCACCATGGCCTGGGTGGCGGCAAAGCTCGCTAGTGATCGCAGTGCTCCGCCCTTGCCGCAGCGGGTTGAGGCGCGCGATTTGGCGCTGCGCCGTGTGAAGGTGGGAGAAAATATTGCGATCACCGGAATGTTAGAAGACAGTCAGCCTGCGCTGGTTGCTGGCGCGAGTGATGGCTATCAACGTCTGTTGGTCAGTCTGCCGAATCAGCAATATATGGAAGTCATCGCTCAGGAGTCCGCGCGCGAATTGTTGATTGGTGAAGAGGTCGTGGTGGTGGGGCGTTACCTTGGTTTCGCTACGCTTCCGCCGGAGGGAGGTGCAACTGACGCTCGTGCTCCGGCTGGCGCTCTGGCAGGCGACGCCCCTGATACGTTGCCTGCTGATCATCCATCGCCAATCCGCGCACGGCCTCATCATATTGAGGTGCCATTAGTCGCCGCACGCACCGTGGTGAAGCCTGCGGTCCAGCGCGAGACTTTGAATCCCTACGTCATGGATCGTTCATGGAAACTGCCCGAAGATATTTATCAAAACCTTGATGACGATCTGTTGATGATCGAAACCCGTCCGTATTATTACACCCTTGGCCAAGTGCTGCTCGATCGACGTACGCCAGAAATTTTCGCTACGGCCAAGAATGCAAACGAATGCGCTGGCGATATTCATAAAGACCCGGCGAAATTCCGTGGTGAACTCTTCTCCGTCAGTGGACATGTGTTTCATGCCTGGGAAGAAATCGCAGTCGCTCAAGATCAGCCGTTCGGTATCGAGCGAGTGGTGCGCATTATCCTATGGAACGAGAACTGGGGCGACTGGGAAGTCAGCGACGGGAAGAACGTTAAAACCACGCGCAAACTCATCCTGCGCGCCTTTGAATTCGCCGCGATCACCAATGAACCGTTGCCGTTGCCTGGCGCAATCATTACGGCCAACGGACGCTTTTTACGTCTGCGGTCGATGGAGGTGAAAGCGAATGAAGCGCGCTCGGCACGTGATCGTCAAATGGGTATTCAGCGGCAGAGCGAGCGCGCTCACACGTTTCTATTTGTCACCGATGGCTTCACCGCGGCGCCAGTGCCACCGCAAGCTGATCGCACATGGTTGATGATCGGCGTGTTGTTTGCAGGTTTGCTCCTTGCGGGAGGGCTTTTGAGATTGTCGTGGCGCGAGTCGAAAAAGAAGGATTTGGTCTATGACAGTGTACGCAAATTACGCGAAAGTCGGCACGCGCTCACCATGAAACAGAAGTCGGCCAAGAGCGAAGCAGAGGCGTTGCCCTCTGCACCAGAAACGCCACCAGATCAGCCAGTTGTTTGACCCCAGTTTCATTGGCCGCTGTTAGGGTGCAGCTTTCGTTTTGGCGCTCTCAACACCATCGCCGGCACTGGCGTCCATTTCCGGTATCAGTACGGCATCTGGCGGAAAATCTGGGATTTTGGCGATAATGGCGGCGGTAATGCCGTCTTTTAAAGTCAGTTGATTCGGCTCAATAAACTGTGCCGCGCTCAGTCCTTGCACATGACTTAAAATGGCATCCTGCACCAGTGGCGCGCGTGTCTGGAATTTTTGCGCGAGAGCGGGATCGCGAAAAAATAGCGCGATGGTGAGGTTGAGTTGACGTTTGCCCACGCTCGGTAGCGAACGGGTGAGGTGCAACATCGGTAGGCGAATCAGCATTGGTCCGACATCGGGTATTTTTGCTCCTGCTCCAGGTAATCCCGCAGATGTGGTTTCAGAGGCTGGGGCTTCGCTGGTTACGGCGAGTGCCTTCGCCGGTTCGGCTTGGTAATCGAGCAGATCCAAAATCAGCGCGTCACGTTCAGGACCGCTGAATCCAGCCGGAAGGGTCGTGAGTGCGTCAAGGAATGGTTCGCGTGCCAGCAATGCGTTGGTCAGCACCTCGCGCAGGTGTTGATCTTCGATCTTGCTGAAGCGTGCCTTGGCATGCCGCACGGCGATGAGCATGAGTGCGTCGAGGTCTCGTTGGCGGTAAACGTATTTACCCTCTGCGACGATGGCAGCGGTTGGATCGGGTTGCGCTGGCGCCAGCGCTGCTGTCGGTTTTTCATCCACCGCCGGAACCACTGGTGGCGTAGGTTTATTCTCGGGCTTGGCTTCAACGGCGATCAGCCCAGTTGAAAACAATAAGAGCGCAAGGGCTGCAAAAAGCGGGGAGTGACGCATGGTGATCTCCGAGGGTCGGACAATAGTCGTAAGCAGAGCGTGAACCACGGAAACCCCGACCACCTCATGGGGGATGATTCACCCTCGTGTCACGCATGAGGGCATGAGGCAAGGCACCACCAGCTGATGACAGTATCGAACCCACGGATTGGACCGTGGGTTGTCGGCTTATTCGCGCAGCAACAGGTAGTACAGCTTGCCTTCGGCAAATTGATTTCCGGCGCGTTGTTCGGCGGTATCGCCGACACCCATATATAAATCACAGCGTCCCGCAGCGCGGATGCCGCCGCCGGTGTCTTGGTCAAGGCGCAAGGCCGCATAATTGCCCCGGCGTCCGTTGACATCGGTGGCAGTGGTGGCGGCTAAACATGGTGCGCCGGGCGGGAAAATACTTTTGTCGGTGGCCACCGAAACATCGGTGGTTACCGGCTGACCAAGGCTGCCGAACGGGCCGCCTTTGCTGTGAGTAAAAAACACGAAGCGTGGATTGCGATTAGTGTAGGTAGTCAGTTCATCCGGGTGAGCGCGGAAATAGGCACGCACGCTGGCGAGCGACAGGTCTTCTTTTCGGATTTTTCCTTCGCTGACCAAATCTTGTGCGATCGGATGGTACGGATGGCCATTGATTCCGGCGACGCCGACTTCGACTTGGGTACCGTCCGGCAACGTTGCTTTCGCTGAACCCTGGACTTCAACCACGTACGGATCATACGGCTCCGAAAAATACAGCAGCTCAAGTCCCTTCAGCGCGCCGCTGGATTCTAATTCAGCGCGGGTCGGATACGGCCGCGTGCCGCCGTCGGACAAACGCTGCTGAGCAATCTCTTTATCGTTGGTCGGCTTAATGAAGTCTGTCGGAACCTTGTAGATCGGGTAACGATACTGCGCGCTGGCGACTCGGCTGGCTTTGAGAATCGGCGTGAAATAGCCGGTAAATAGCACCGTTCCCTGGCTGTCGCAGCCGACGCTCATGAGCGCGCGAAAACGACTTTTTAGGGCCGCGTTTAGCTGTGCTTCGTCGGTGGTGTTTTGTAATAATTCGGTCAGCGCTTGCAGACTGCGGATGACCTGGTCTTTGGTGATGCTGCCCACGGGATAGCGACGATTCGCACTCGATGGAATCACACTCGGACTGTTTAGGTAGGCGAGGCTGCGCTGAATGGCGCCCTGTAAATTTGCGCGCTCTTCATTGGCCAAGCTAAAGTTTGGCAGATCTTTGATGTCGATTTCAACCAGCGCTTGTTCGCCGACGCCAAGAGGCTTGTTATAATCCTTGGCGACGACCGGTTGTGCCACCGGTTGTTTTTTGCTGTTACGAAGTTGGCAACCCGTGCTGGCGACGGCAAGGAGTGCAAGGAGAGGGACAATGAGGGCGTTGCGCATGGGCGCGGAGCATTGAGCGCCGTGGTCTATTCGCAAGTCGGGGCACGCGAAATTGGCTTAGCGAATAGTGAGCGCTGCGTCAGAGCAAATTGCCGGGGCCACAGGCTACCGGCTACAGACCACACGATCGTGCTGCGATGTCGTGTACAAAACCGGTGACCCGTAGTCTGTAGCCTGTAGTCCCGTTCCACTCAGCACGTCACCGACCGTAACGGCCCAGAGCATCGAGCAGCGCGGTTTCGACCGGCCATGGTTGTCGACGTGGATCGCTGAGCGCGACAATTTGGCGCACGACTTTTAAGTCGCTCAGCGGCCATGCTGCTAATTCGCCTCGTCGAGTTTCTTTGCGGACGCACGGTTCCGGCAAGATCGCCAAACCGAGACCGGCAAGAACCATCGATTTGATGACTTCCGGGCTGTCATGTTCGAGCGCGACTTTCAGTTCGACGCCTTTGACCGCCAGAGCGCGGTCAAGCAGACGGCGCGTTACCGTACTGGACGGCAAGAGCACGAATTCTTCGTTAGTATAGCTATCGATGGAACGGCTGCGGCTGGGGTGATTGACCGGTAAAACCAGGACCAATTCTTCCTCCCACAGCCGTTTGCAGGTCAAGCCAGGCGGGTCAAATTCCACCGCGCATACGGCCATGTCCAGCTCACCATTGGCGACCATTTCGGGCAAGCGATCGCTGGTACGGCAAAGCAGTCGAAAATTTAAACGACGATTGGCCTGCAAATACGGCCGCAAAATCGAAGGCAGGGCATTGACCGCCACCGATTCACTGGCGCCCAGGCGAACCCGTCCGGTCGAGGTACCGTTGTTCGCAGAAAGGTTGCTGGTGACGCGCGAAAGTTCTTCCAAAAGCGGACCAGCTCTGCTGACGAGTTCTTCGCCCCCGGAGGTCAAGCGTACGGCTCGTCCGACACGCTCGAAGAGTTTGGCGCCAAGCGAGCGTTCCAATCCCATGATCTGTCGACTGAGCGCTGGCTGACTGATCTCAAGTTGCTGCGCAGCTTTGGTAAAACTGCCCAGCCGGGCCACGGTCAAAATCGCCAACAACTGCTCAGTACTTGGAAGGTGGCTGCGTATCATGGCAAACGTGGAGCAGGGATGAGCATGAGTTCGAAGTTTCTTGCCATAATGATCCCATTAAGCCGAGTGTGGCTGGTCGAGAACACGGGACTGGGGGCTGGACAGGAAGAAGTCGCCGCGTGTGCTGCGCCTTTCCGGTCCACGACCGGCAATGGAAAGGTCAAGAAACGATGGCTAAGCAGCGGGGAAAGTCCAGCGGAGCATCAACGGGAAAGTCCAATGGGACGACCAGCGAAAAGTTCAGCGGAGCGTCAGCTGGAAAATCCAGCAAAGCAGCTGACGGATGGTCAGCAAAAGATTTTGTAAAAAGCCAAATTCGGCAACCGTTGCGTGGCACCTCAAGTCGCCCATCGACCGGCGCGCCATCAGTAGCAACCACGGCGGATGCGCTATTGGCCAAATTGATGGAGCTACCGACCGGCGCTACGGCCACACAATTGGCTGCCGCGATGGGCGGCGACACGCACGGCCGTGAATTGGCCGTGACGCTACGCAAGTTGGTCGAACAAGGCCGCGTGCTGGAAGTCCGCCCTGGGCGTTATCAAGCGTCCGGCACGGACGGCGAATTTTCGGTCGTATTGGAAGACGCCGAAGGCGACACCGGCGGTGTGCTCGCGCGTTTTGCTGATGGCCGTTTGTTGCCGGTGAATCCGAATTACCTGATCGGCGCCGGTCCAGGCGACGTGACGCAAGCGATGGTTGCCGAAGATGGCTTGGTGTTGGTGACGCGTATTCTGCGCCGCTCTGGCCGCGAAGTGGTCGGCACGGTGAACTTCAGACCCGGCGGCTTGGTCCTGTTGTGCGATAATCGTCGTGAAGGTGAATTGCCAGTCCTCGGCACTTTCCCAGGTTTCAGCAATGCCTACCAAGCGGGCAAGCGCGTCATCGGTACGGTCGAGGTCGATCCGACTGGCGCAGCCGGGGTGTATTTAACCCGTATTTTGAGCGATGAATCGCCTGAGGTCACCGACTTCAGCTACGTTTGTCTGGCACACGATCTGCCCGGTGAATTTCCCAAAGCGGTGGTCGCGCAAGCATCCGCTTATCGCGACAGTTTCCCTCTTGGGCAACGTGAAGACCTTCGCCAAAAGCTGGTTTACACCATTGATCCAGCAACCGCCAAAGACTTTGACGACGCCATCAGTTTAGAAAAAGACGCCCAAGGTCGCTGGGTGCTCGGCGTGCATATCGCCGACGTCAGTCATTATGTCACGCAGCATTCGCCGCTTGATCAAGAAGCGGCTCAGCGCGCGACCAGTTGCTATCTGATCAATCGGGTCATCCCGATGTTGCCAGAAAATCTCTCCAATGGTTTGTGCAGCTTGGTGCCGAATCGCGATCGTTACTGTCTCTCGGCATTTTTGACGCTCGACAAGAGCTTCAATTTGGTCGACACGCGGTTGGCTGAAACGTTGATCAACTCGCGTCATCGATTGACCTACGAAGAAGCGCTTGATGTGCTGGAAGATCGCGCTGGCGAAGAAAAATGGCCGGCAGATTTGCTGGCGGTGGTACGTCAAACCGGCGACATCGCGCAAGGTTTGCGCCGGGCCCGCGACAAAGCAGGTGCACTCAATCTCTTCTCGGTCGAGCATCGCTTTTCACTCGACGTCAATGGCCTGCCGACCGGCATCGCGCACGAAACGACCGACATCTCGCATCAGCTGATTGAAGAATGCATGTTGTTGGCCAACCGCGCCGTCGCGACGTGGCTGGAACAACGGAATACGCCGTGTGTTTATCGCATCCATGAAGAACCGGATCCAGAGCGCATCAAACTATTCGCGCACTTGTTAGAGGTCTACGGTCTCGACAGCTCGCGTATTCAAAATCGCTTCGGCCTGCAAAAAATGCTCTACGACTTGGCCAAAGAACCGGCCGACGCGCGGTTGGTCCTCAATTTATTGTGCCTGCGCTCGTTCAAAAAAGCCGTCTACAGCATTGATAATATCGGTCACTACGCGTTAGCCTTCCCATCTTACTGTCACTTCACCAGTCCGATTCGCCGTTATCCCGATCTCTTGATCCATCGTTTAGTCAAATTGACGTTGGGCATGAAATCCTACGCCGACACCGAACAGCGCCGCGATTATCTTGATGCGTTGGCACGTCAGTCGTCGAACTTGGAACAACGCGCGGAATCTGCCGAGCGTGATTTGCATGCCCGCAAAGCCACGCGCTATTTGGCAGCACGTCTCGGCCAAGAGTTCGCTGGCGTCGTGACCGGCGCAACGCCAGGCGGCTTGACCGTACAGTTGACCGAAACCGGCATGGACGGATT
>JANMYZ010000439.1:0-6629 GCA_031382605.1 Planctomycetota bacterium
CAAGGATTTGCCCACGCACGGCTTGATTCTGCATGGTGGCGCGAATAAACGGCCAGCCGATGACGACACCGAGCAAAATGAGTATCAAACTGGCGACGGTAAGCAGACGCGCCATGTCAGGTGCCTGCCACAACACGGTTGTTTAAGCGGCCAAGATGCAGCGGCCCATCAATGGTGCAGGTAACCACATCACCGGGTTGCAGAAAACGCGGCGGAGGGCGGTAACAACCGACTCCAGCGGGAGTGCCGGTGCTGATCAGGTCGCCGGGTTCAAGCGTCATGAAACCGCTGATATACGCGATGAGTGCTGGCACATCATGAATCACATCGGCGGCGGTGGCGTCTTGCAAAAGGTCATCACCGATGCGCGTGGTCAGGCGCAGTGTTGAGAGATCACGAATTTCATCCGCCGTCACCAACGCTGGACCGCAGGGAAAGAATGTGTCGCAGCTTTTCCCACGAAAGAACTGGCCGTCGCTTTTTTGCCAGCGTCGACCAGAGACATCATTACCGACGAAATATCCAGCCACATAGTCGAGCGCGTGGTGGCGTTGGATGTTGCGCGCGCGTTGTCCGATGACGGCGACCAGTTCGACCTCGTAATCGGGGCCGCAATCATCGGCTGGTAAAATGATGTCATCGGTGGGGCCGCAGAGCGCCGACGGTGCTTTGGCAAAAAGCAGCGGCTCTAACGGCCACGGTTTGCCCTGCTCGGTCGCGTGACCTTTAAAATTTAATCCGACGCAGACGATTTTGCTGGGATCAATGACCGGCGGTCCCAAACGCACCTGACTGAGGAGAATGCGGTGTTCGCGCGTTTGCTCGGCGTGCGCTAAAAGCACGGCGACACGCGGCAGATGCCCACCAGCGATCAGCGCGCGAACGTTGTTGGGGAGTTTCGGATCAAGGGTGGTAATCGAGAAAAGCGAAAGGCCATCGGCGCTCAGCACGCCAGCCTGTTCCATTCCACGATCACCGAAGCTGACGATGCGCATGGGTCACGAGTGTTGAACTCATGCGCGGGTGTTCAACCGCGCTCAGCAGGGATTCCACGTGGTGCCCATCGCACTCGATGTCAGAGACGATCTGGAAAGACAGTTTTAACAGGAGGACGCGGAGGCGCAGAGCAATCATGTGAATGGAGAATGGAGGTGAATGAAAACATGCCCCGATCTTCTGTCGGATCTGGGCATCATTTTTTTTCTACGCCTAAGTGATTTTGTTGAATCCTGTATTTTCAGAAAGCTTTTCAGAAACCGGAAATATCAGGGTTTTGGCGTAGTCTCAGGCGTGAGCGGCCCAATCTCATCTGTTGGTTTACGTTTGGCCCAGTCGTCCGGCGATAACGCCACGACCTCAAGCGCGGAGGTCAGCACGTAAGCGAGCGGTGGAATGGCCTGTTTTGCGGTTTCACCTTCACCACCCCAGGACTCGCCGATGGCGACGGCATCGTGTGGGCGATCGCTCCACATCACCAGCAGATCCAGCGGTGCGTTCAGCGGCGGCTTGCGGTAGCGATACATGCCAGCGCCGCGCACGACGGTGCTGGTTGGTGGCAATTTGGCGGCCCGCAATAGTTGCGCGGTGGAGTCCGGCCAGACGTGATGCACGTCACGGTATTGTTTGATTGCTTCCGCAAATTGAGCAAGCCGCGCTTGCGATAATTGTCGTTGCACCGACGGCCGCGCTTGCGCATCACGCATGGCGCGATTTACCAGGACGGCTAAACCCGCAATGACCGCAAGGGTGATGATGGCAAGAATGGTTGCCTTATTCATTGGTCGCTATCTCCATCAACATCCATCATCACCCATCATCACCAAGACTACGTGTCACCACGGATTTTACGGCTTATAGTAGCCCGAGCCGAGCGTCAGTTTGCCGGTGTCATCGCTGAGCACGCAGCGTTGGTCGCTGATATCTTTGCCCGTCCAAACGCCATTTTCGTGGCACAGGCGTAAGCCAATTTGTACTTGCGATGGTCCAGGAGTGCTGCCGTGGTCGAGCAGGCATTTGCGATGCACGCCGCCCCATAAATCGCTGAAAATTTTACGGCCGACTTTGACCAGTTCGAGGTTGCGGGTCCAACCATGTTCGAACAAACCAACGCGCAAACGCGCGGCCAGTCGTGGGTCGATGGTAGTTTTGCGCCAGTTGAGTTCAGCTGGGCGGCGCGAAAGAAACCACGTCAGCAAGGTTTCAATCTGTTGATCGTTCAAACCGCCAAAATAGCTGACGTCATTATCGATCACTTCCAGCCATGGGCGCTGGTGTTCTTCGGCCCAGGCGATTAGCGTGCGATCGTTTGGCGGTTTTCCTAAAGTGGGATTTGCGGCAACGAAGGTCAGCGCACCACTGGCGACGCCTTCGGTTTGAACGATTTGGCTGCTGGCAAATAATTCCGGCAGATTGACGTCGACGCGCGTGCCTTCACGGATGCGTTCGAGTTGTGGTTGCGAGCCTTCGACCTGAAGCCAGCCGGTCGACAAACCTTGCACCTCAATGAAGTGCAACGCGTCGTGAGTGCTCATGTGCGTCAGGCCAATAACGCGCGACGCCGCGCGTGCGTGGGCGGGATAACCAAGAACCGTCATCGACCAATTGAGCAGCGCCATGCGAATCCGACTGTGCTGGGGGTGGAGCGGCAGCCTAGAAAGCGAGACGCGCCCGACAACTAGCGCCTGGGCATTCTCGGGCATCGTTTGCGCAAGGGACGCCTGCGGTGATCTGGTTGCCTAGGCGCAGAAGCGCTGCCTACTGCGGCCAATGGTCCATGACTCGCAACCTCGTCACCTGTATCTGCACATTCCGTATTGCGCGGCAAAATGCCCGTATTGCGACTTTAACTCGATTGCTGGTCGGGACGCTGAGCATGCCGCCTACGTCGATGCGCTATTGCTGGAGGTCCGTCGTCTACCGCGTGGACCTTACGACACGGTGTTTATCGGCGGTGGGACGCCGACCATGCTAGGCAGCGCTTTGTTGGCGCGCCTGATGGCCGGGCTTGCCGACCATTTATTGCTAGCCCCCGATTATGAGTGGACTTGCGAGGCCAATCCCGGTTCGTCGGACGCCGAACGATTCAGCATCTTTGCCGAGCATGGGGTCAATCGTTTGTCGTTGGGCGTGCAATCGACTCATGATCATCACCTGCGCTTTCTTGGACGCGTGCACAGTTCGACAGAGGCCGATCGCGCGATCGAACTGGCCTGTCGTGCGGTGCCACGGGTGTCGGCGGATCTCATCATGGGCTTGCCTGGGCAAACGGATGCGGAGCTACGCCAAGATTTGCAGCTGTATCGTCGGCATGATCTTGCTCATGCATCGGTCTATCATTTAACCTATGAACCAGGAACTGAATTTCATGCTCGCCGTGGGCGTGGTGAAATGAAAGATATTGCGCCAGAAGATAGTCGTCGGCAGTTTGATTTACTGTGGGACGCATTTTCCGCGCTGGGTTTGACCGCGTACGAGACCAGTAACTTTGCACGCCTCGGTCAGGCCTCGCGCCATAACCTGGCGTATTGGCAGCGCCGCGATTATCACGCTGCCGGGGCTGGTGCCGTGAGCACCGTTCATGGCGTTCGGGTGACGAGGGAAAAACATCCCGCCGCTTATATCACCGCCATCGCCAGTGGCGGCGACGCGGCATGGCGAACGGAACAGATGGGTGCGGCGGAAAAATTAGCCGAAACGTGGATGCTGGGATTGCGCTTAACGCAAGGCGTTGAACTGGCGCAGGTTCGTACTCAAGGCGATGCGGAAAGCCGTTGGCGTCAGCGAGCGGATGCGCTGATCGGCGAGGGGTTAATTGAAGAAGTGGTTGGATATTTGCGGTTAACTCGCGCTGGCCGCCCGGTGCAAGATGAGGTCACGGTTTATTTGATGCCGTGAAGGCGTGTAAGACCCCGACGTGCCGACTGGCGGACTCGGTATGTTGTGGAAGTTTGAATTTCTACAGCGTTTTTTTGCTAATGGCGGTCGATTTTTTGCGCGTCGGTCCACAGCGGTCGACACTGCTCCGCATTATTCACAACACCACATTATCTTCACGCGCACTGATTCCGTCGATTGCTACAACACGTTCTTGACCATCAACCTGGCCAAATTGGAGAACACCCGTGGGACAAGTTTGCACGCACGCACTGCAACGGACACATTGAGGGTCTTGCATGTGTTGGCCACGACTGGCGAACGCCATCACGTCGATGCCTTGGTGGCAAACCGAGGTGCAAGCGTTACACGAAATGCATTTCTTTTGCTCGACCACGATGCGGAAACGACTGAAGCGTGCGTAGATGTGCATCAGTGCGGCGAGTGGGCAGGCGAAACGACACCACACCCGGCCAGAGAGCCAGAAATACAAACCCGTTCCCAGCACGCCCGCCAGCAACCAATCGACGGCGTTTTTCCAATAGCCCTTCATGGTGATGGTGTGCACCAAGTGTGGACTCAGCACCGACGGCCAGGTCCAACTGATAATATGCAATACCAGGATGACCCCGGCACTGGCTAGCACCAGCTGTCCGATGAGGTTGAGACGATTCCATTTTTTGCCGTGCGGCATTTTTTCGCGCTGACGATCGCCCATGGTTTCGGCTAACGCACCGCACGAGCACACCCAACCGCAGTACGCGCCTTTGCCCCAGCGCCAGACGATCAGCGGGATGATGATGAAGGTCTGCACAAATGAGATGATCAGCCACCACAGATTGGGCTGCTCAGTAAAAACATTCCACGCCATCAATGGCCACGCGAGGATGAAGCCATAGGCACGCCACCACGAATCGCCAGGAAACAGGTTGTCGCGCACCGTCTGTGGGATCAGATCATTGGCACCAGCCCAGGGCAGAAACATTTCGGGCAAGAGAAATAACGGCAGCACCTGGATCAGCATCAAGGTGGTGGTTTGGAGGCGCACATAGGCGGTTTTTCGCCGCCGCATGCGATCGATGCCGAAACCGATCACCGCCAAAGAATACAGCACCGTGACCCAGAATGATGGCCCGGAGGCGGATTTCAGCACGGTGGCGAATAGACTCGTTGGATCGCTGGTCCAGGTCGTCAAGGGCGCTAGCCAGACAGCGGGATTCAGCCACTTGGCGGCGTAGGCAAGCCCAAGGGATTTCCAAGTGTACAACAGCGAAATGAACAACAGAAAAGCAATAAATCCTGCATACACGAGACGTGAATATTCTCCGTGAATGGCGACGCCGCTGCGACGCAGAAACGCCAGCGGCGGTTCGCGACCAATCATCGCCAACACGGTCTGGTTCGTCAGCCGTTTTTGCTCACCGGCGAATTCGATGACGACATGGTTTGATTCGATCTGGTACACATGGGCGCCAAGCATGAGCTGCAACTTACCGGCGGTAGCCAACGCCAGCACGCGATCACGGTTCTCTGATTTAGAGCGGGCCAGATCAGTGCCGCGGTGTATCAACGTGACGCGGCCACCGGCTTCGGCACAGGACACGGCGGCCTCACACGCGCTGTCGCCACCACCAACCACCAGCACATCGTGGTCGGCGTAGTGTTTGGGATCGTGCAGCCGATTGACGACCTTGGGCAGTTCCTCGCCAGGTACGTTTAAGCGGCGGAAATTTCCGCTCCGCCCGATGGCGATGATGACGCGACGCGCCCGTACGGGCGGCTGATCACCCAACATCACGGTGAAGGTGTCACCATGCCGTTCGATATGACTGGCGGCGCCGCTGTGCAGCGACAACTCATATCCGGCGAGTTGATTTTCGAGTTCACTGATCAGGTCTTCCTTCACCGTGGCGCTGACCTGCAAATGTCCGGCAGGAGTCATGCCGTGCGGGTAGGTGTAGATCGGCTTGCCGGTCGGAAAGTTCATCACCGTCGCCAGCCGCTGGTTTGCTTCGATGACGGTAAAGCGCAGGCCGGAACGAGCGAGTTCCACCGCTGCGGCCAATCCAGAGACGCCGGCACCGACGATGGCCACGTCGAATAAGTCAAGCTCACTGGTCGGCGTTTTCAGTTCGCGCAAGCAACGCTGAGCTGCCTTGGCCCCTGAATCGAGCGCGAATTTGAGCAACGGAATACCAGTCAGATCGCCAGCAATAAAGATTCCCGGCACCGCAGTTCCGCCTTCAGCATCCACCACCGGCAACTTTTCCGGGACCCCTGCCGGCCACTGTAGGTGCAGCCAGTAAGAAAATCGTTCGAACCATCCCGCGATCTGGGGTGTGGTGCTCATAAATGATTCCTCTCGCCGGGTTCGCGCAACCAACCGTCGGCGATTGCCGCCGTCAAATCATCCAAGATATCGCAGTCCGACAGCTGCGGGCCACGGACGCTCGCATGGCCCGCCGCTCGCAGGCGCGCTTCGCTGATGGTGAGCAAGGTCGACTGTGACCAGGGCAGATCATCCGCAGTCAACAGCGCAAGTGGTGCGTCGCTGCGCACGCCGATGCACCAGTAGCCACCATCGCTGGCCGGGCCAAAGGCTGTCGGAGCGCGCGATAACCCGGCGGCTACTTGGGACAAAACCACGCCGCCCAGCGCTGGGCAATCCGTACCAATAGCGATCACTTGCGGCGCACATTCCAAACCCCAGGACAGTGCCGCACGGATGCGACTGCCAAGACCGCCTTCAGGTTGAG
>JANMYZ010000478.1:0-4492 GCA_031382605.1 Planctomycetota bacterium
GCGGTCGACGCGCAAGCTCAAGCACGTCAGCTATTCAGCAATGCGCAGGGCATGTTGGTGGTGGTCATGGCAAGCGATCATGGCTTGTCGACGGTTCCGCAACTGAATTTTGGTCATCTGGAAGATTCGTACTGTGAACATGCGGTAAAGTCTTGTGGTGAGAGTTTCTCTGCGGCGAAAGAATTGACCAGAACCCTGAGTGATCTGCGTTCCAAGGCGATGGGCAATACGAGTTGGCCAGGGTTGATCGCGGGTCCAGCGGCGGGCAGCAATGTCACCACGTATTGGTTATCGTTGGCGGCGCTTTTGGTTGAAGGACTCGATGAAGGATTCTTATCACTCAGTGGAAATGGCACGGATCGTCTGCGTGATTTGGCGCATTGGATTGGCGCAGGTGTGCGCGATAGCGCGAAGAAACTTGATGAGGATTCTGCGGTATTGACCGCGCGATGTCATTTGGTGGCGGGCGAAGCGGAGGCTGCGGCAACATGTCTGGAGCAATTGTTACATGAAGACGCTGACGCGGATGCCTTGGCCGAGTTGGTGGTGCATCTGAGCGACACCGCCATTCGACAGAACATTCCGCTGCCAGCGGCGGCCTGGCTTGAGGCCTTCGTCCCGCGTTTCGAAGCGATGTTTGGCACTTGCTACGAACTGCGCATCGCGCGATTCAAATTGCTCGCAGCTTCGGCGGCTCCGACTGACCGTTTGTTAGCTGCGGCTGATTCCTTGATGGCGGCCAACCGTAAATCAGCGCGTCAGGATTTGACCCGCGAGCCGATTTGGCGCGTGGTGGTTGACCCAGGCGCGGTGCTCGAAACCGCTGCTGCCGCCGAGGTCATTGGACTACCTGTCGCTTTTGTCGCCAAACGCCTGGAAAATGGCACTATTCCACTCCATCGTCAACCCGTGACGGGGCAGAGCGACCAAGTGCGAATTCCCGACGGTGCATTACGCGCATGGTTGGCGGTGATGCAGGCACATAAATTACTCGACTGATCCCGTCGGAGAGACAGCCAAGCGTTTTCCCATTGCCCAGCAATTTTTTATCGCGCTGACGATGAACGCCGTTTTCGCCTCATCGCCGCTAGTTGGTCTAGCGACCGGCGCTTATAGGCTTCCCTTCATGCAGCCATTCCGCCCTCGTTGGCCTGATCGCTTTGGTGTGATCGTGGCTCTTGCCAGCATGGGATTGGGTCTGGCGCTGTGTCGTCCTGATGGAGTTCTCTCCAATGGGCCGCAATTAATGGCCTGGGTCGTGGCAGTATTTGTGCTCGCCATTCCTTTCGTGGTGTTGGAGCTGGGCATTGGCTCGATCTATCAAGACAGCTTGAGTGAGAGTGTTCGCAAAGCGGGTAAATCATGGGAGATCGTCGGCTGGCTGGCGGCAGGCGCCGCCGTGCTGGCATGGTTATTATTACTCCTCACCGCCGGGCGATTGGCGTTGGCTGCCTATGATAGTTTTTTGGCGGCGCTGGCGAATCAGCCAAGTCCGTGGGTTGCCCAGGCAAAGCAGATCGTCTCGCCGCCTATCGGTGGTGAAGTGATGGCGATCGCTACCGCTTTGGGAATCGTGCAATTTCGCTTGTGGCGTGGAGCTTCAACCATCGCTCGTTCAGCGCTGCTCATGACGATCGTTGGCGGTTCAGGAATGCTGCTGGTAGGCGTGGCTTTGTCGTTGCACCCAGGCGCCATGGATGGCCTCGTTTCATTACTGACCCCGAGCGCCGATGGATGGAGCGAGCTGGCCACGGTAAAACCCTGGGTCGGTGCCGTCATGGCTGTTTTCTTGGGTTGGGCTTGCGGCACAGGAGCGGTCACCGCCTACGGGAGCTACCTAAACCGTTCAACCGACGCCATTGGAATTGGCAGCATTGCGGTACTTGGTGGAGCGATCGGCCAAGTGTTGCTGATGGTGGTGATCGCACTGGGAAGTGGTGTCATGGTCATTGAGGTGCCGCCGACAGATTCGCGGCTTCCCACCGGCGTGCTCACCGTGGCGGTGGCGGTGGCGAACAGCGGGCTGCCCGCTTGGTGGACCGGAGCGTTGTTAACCGTGTGGTTTGTTGCCCTTTTTGCGCTCGTTATGCCGGCCATGCTGGCGATGAGCGAAGCCATCGTGGCGCCACTGGTAGACAAATTTCGCCTTCCTCGCGAACGCGTGGTGCCGACATTAAGTCTGGGAATGTTCTTTAGTGGTGCGCTGTTGGTTACCCATGCGCAGGCCTCGCTGTGGTTGTTTCATGGATTACTGTGGATGCTGGGAATGACGGTATTTATGCAGTCGTTATGCGCCTGGAAAATCGTGAAACTGGACGCCATCGCACGTCACTTGAATGCTTATTCTGCTTTTCGTTTACGTTTGGGCTGGCGTATTTCCGTGGCGGTAATCATGCCATTGGCGGCGATTTTCCTGCTGCTGTGGATGATCATGCACCTGGAATCGTCGGCGCTGATTGGTAGCGGAATCGCCTTGGTGGTGGTGCTGAGCGCCGTGCTGTTGGCGCACTTACCTGGAAGGAACGGATGAAAACCCGGCACCTTATTATCTTCGCTCAATCTGTCGCCATTATCTTCATTGGCTGCCTTTTCATTTTAGCAGCGCGAGAGCGTGCGCGTGCCAACACCGTGACCGCTTTTTCGAATTACAGCAGTGATTGGCCCGACGCTTGGCGCGCACCCGTCGAACATCAGGCCATCGATGTCCTTGGGCGCCTTTTATCATCCCCAGAAGCCGATCCAGAATTGGTACGAGCAGCGCTCACCGTCATGCGCAAGAGTCATCGTTGGCAGACGATGGGGAACGACATTCGTGGCCAAATGAGTGGCCAATTGCGCGTCACCCTTGAGAACGCCCTCAAAGACCGTGACTGGAATCGTGCTCGCGTGGCGTGGGAATTATTGGTGCTCATTGAGCCGGATAATCTCGATCTTTATCGTGAACGTATCATTGCTTTCGGTGGTGATCGCAGCGCCTTGATCGAAGCGGTACAGCTTGCCGCCACGAACGTGCAAGAAGCCACTGACATGGCCACAGCGGATGCCGCCCTGAGCGAACTCGGCAGAGCCTGGAATACGATGTTGGCACCCATGAATGGACAGACGTTGCCATGGTTGGCCTATCAGATGCCAGCCATGGCGAATGCGGAAGGAAGTGCTCGCAGAGCGATACTTCAATACCACCGTCGATTGCTGGAACCGTATGGCGTGCTCATTGATGGTGACTATGGCCAAGCATTACCGGATCAGGCGATGATCGATTGGTTAAGCCGCAAAGCGGGAAACGTAAACGCGGAAGATCCGCGTCATCGAGAACGCTTGGAGCAATTTCAACGCATCCAACGGCAATACGCCCTTGATCTGAGGGTGGAGCCAGTGGTCGCGACCGCCACTCGCATTGCGGTTCGTCATGAGGCCTTGCCGTGGTCAGCGATTATTCCCGGCTTAGGCATCGCCATAGCTTTGCTTGGCGGATTGATCGGCGCGGGCCTCCGTTTCAGGCGCGGGCCGCTGCCCATCGATGTGAATGCCGAGACCATGGAAAATGTCGAACCGATTGATCTTGATACCGATGCTGAAACGAAAAGCCGCTCAGCCGCTGCGATTACCGATGTCGGATAACGCTCAGTTTTCGTAACGAACCCAGGTTCCTTTTTCGAGAACTTCGTGCGGAAGATACCGTGCTTTGTAGATCATTTTGCTACATCCATGGACGAGGAAGCCGAGGTACAACCAGCTGAGTTGATGTTGCTGGCAATGCGCGATTTCACTCAGTGCCATAAATGTGCCCAGGCCGCGCCGCCGCTGAGCGGGATCGTAGTAACAATAGACGCTCGATAGCGCGTCGTCGAAACGATCAAGCACACTAACGGCTAATAAACATCCGTCGGCATCGCGCGCATGGAGTTCGCCGCCAACGATTCCGCCGTCGTCGACCAAGAAAGAACCGCCGTCATTTTCCACCGGCTTGTCATGAACCGTGGCCTGATACCGACGATAGAGCTTCTCGCGCTCATCGTCGAATCCGCGTTCGTGCCACGACACGGTAAGGTCGCCATTTC
The DNA here is from genome assembly GCA_031382605.1 of Planctomycetota bacterium. Lineage (GTDB taxonomy): Bacteria > Planctomycetota > UBA11346 > UBA11346 > UBA11346 > BOG-1363. The sequence goes on from JANMYZ010000478.1 coordinate 4,062, forward strand.
GCTGCAAACATCGGCGCTGATCCTGACGCGCAACAAAGGACATGGTGTCGACGCGAATGGGCTGACAGGCATCGCACGTCGGGCAAACCGGCATGTAAAGATGGCTTCCAGAACGACGGAAACGGTGATCCATTAATAGTCGATACGGAATATCCTCCGGCGGATTCGGCACCGGATGAAAGGCGTGAAACTGCCGATCTGGCAGATAAGGACAGTCACCGCAGTTGTAGACGATGCCGCGCATTCTGTCTTATGTCCGATGTCCGATGTCCGATGTCGAAGGCAGGAAGACAAGAAGACAGGAAGTCAGAAGTCAGAAGTCAGACAATCCCGATGTCGAAGACAGTGGTCACAAGCCAGAATTAAGCGTCCGATGTCCAAATGCCTTCGACATCGGACATCGGACCTCAGACATCGGACATTAACAAGGC
>JANMYZ010000061.1:0-5870 GCA_031382605.1 Planctomycetota bacterium
CCCGAATACATGGCTGCATCTACCAAATATATCACTTCCATGGTCACCAATAACGTCCCGATGGCCGAATGGAACGTCACGTCCTTCGGTACTGGTGGGGCAGGCGAAATGATTTATATGGTAGAAAATTGGAAATATGCCGATTTCGTTTTTCGCGGCTCGATGGTGGTGCTCAATGAACAACGCTACAGCAAATGTGGGCACTGCTACATGCCATCGATACTGACTGGGGGGGTTGGTGTTTTTGAAACCGGCCCGGTTGAATTCAAATTCAACACCGATTTGCTGACCCGTGATGGACAACCCCCGTTTTCCCCATGGGGCTTCCAGGTCACGCGCGTCGTCAGCACGGTAAACGTGTTCGATAACTGATCGTCCACCGTGCGGCGTTGTGCGCTAAAAGATGTGCGTGGTGACATCAGCCTGAAAACGGGTGTCAGCCAGACGAATCTTAATGGGTCCGTTCATAGCAACGCATCGATTTATATTTGTGGACGGTTAAGTATCACCCTAAAAAACGCAGTAGAGGGCCATTTTACCGCAAAGCCGCAAGGAGCGCAAAGGACTTACATCAAAAACAAGATTCATCCGTTTGGTGAAGCCCTTGATCACACGAAATTGAATTCAAAACCCAGCCTTTCCTTAGCGTCTTCGCGACTTTGCGGTGGAAATTTGAATTTCTACTGCCGCGTTTAGGATCACAGCCACGGCCTACCAAGCGCATGGGATTGACCGGCGCGGTAACTAATATTTGTGCGATGGGCGGAACGCTGACCCTGACCACGTCACTTGCCGCACCAGCGGAAGCAGGCGTGACGAGCACCATTTGCTTGCCATTCCATGAGGATAAGGCCACAGCGACTCCGCTTCAGAACGGATTCGACGACGGAGAGGCATTGTGGCGCCCAAATAATTCTGATGAATTTTGACGTTACTAAACTCCAGCTGCATTAGTTAACGGCATTTGCCGAACCATTTTATGGACGATGACAACGGCTAAAACCGTCAGCGAATGGCAGCAGGTGGAGTCATGACACGTGAACGGACTCGAATCCACGGCATGTTCGCTGGCGCGATGGCCGTTCAGCCTCTCGTGACCAAGCCTGAAACAGAAAGCATTGGATTGGCCATGCTCGCCAGGTAGACAGCAACAGCACTTCATGAGGGACATAGTTATGAGCACACGCGTTTCTGTATGGCGACGAAGCCAGCGTAGCCAGCCATCGAGCCAGCCAATGAGCCAGCGCCGCGCCTTTACGCTCTTAGAGGTCATGATTGCTACGATGATTCTGGCGGTCGGCATGTCGGCGGCACTCGACGCTATTTGGCATAATAATAATTTTCGTCGCAATCTAGACGAAACGGCCATGGCGGAATTGGTCCTGCGACAGATGGCTTCACGCTTAAAAACCACCTCCATTTTTGAACTGGGGCACCCCTACGAAGTTAAAAATGCGAGTGGCACCGTCACGTCCGTGCAGGGTTGGACTATGCATTTACGGGCGACAGATTGGACATTACGTCCACCTACCGCTGGCGCGACTCCAAGCGTTGCTTCAACTAACATTGTGCTAGCCGCCGTTCCCGGAGCGACTGGTCATCCGTACTCGTCGAAAAGCGGTGGCGACTATGCTGCATCAACTACCAGCCCATACCCCGCACTGACGCAGCAGAACTTAATCGATGCTGGCATTCTCCGCGAACTCTTGCCCATCCAAGACCTGTCTTTGTATGTTGAATATTATAATCTTAGCACGCAAATTGGTTTCAAAACCTTAACAATCGTAAAAGATGGCGAGATTGTGCCAGTCGGGATCGTGCCAGTTGAAATAGGCTTGATCAAACGATTTAATAATTTACAGCAAGTGGCGAGTAATGACAGCACATCGACCGTGACTCCGCGTGAAATATGGCGGAAGTTAGTCGGCGATCCTGGCGGTGTTACAGCATTATCGCCCCAAGACTTCGATGCTAATGGTTTCATTATGCCGGCGATTTTCTCATTGAATGACGTCAATAACGCGGGTGTTCCGCAACAGGTCCGCGATGCATTTGCCCATGGATTGGTGATTCGTATTTTGGCGTCGTGGCGTCCAAATGAAATTACCGATTCAAGCTCAACGGCGCGTGCTTGGAGCGAAACTCTGGTGGTGCGGAGAGACTAAAAATGGAACTATTACCTATGCTGTTAAATAACTCTGTTCGTTGTGATGCCAAACACACACATGTCGTGATCGGAGAATTGTCGCTCGGCCAACGACACAATGGCTATACGATTCTTGAAATATTGATCGCATCGGGGATCATGTTTGTTTTGGCGGCGTTATTACTGTCAGCATGGGCCGCGAGCACAGATTTCACTTTTATGGTCAATGAAAACCTCCGGCGCATGGAGGCCGTTGATCGTATTCGCGCGACACTGCGCGATGATTTTGAACAAAGCGCTGCATTAGATCAGTATGATGAAGGAAGCAAGGTAGCCAAAACTGATTCAAATCGAAAAACGATCACTCTTTACCCAGCGATTCTGCAAAGTGGCAGGGAAATCCGCTTTGTGCGCTTGCGTTCAACCATTACCGCTGCAACCGATCCGTCCGCTGAAGAACCATACCGGGAAGACTTCGCTCGTACGAACGCCCAGACCTTAAGCCAATTCAATAACGCGCCGGTAACACCTTTTTTCATCATCAGCCCTGACGCTGAAACCCCGGGCGGATGGGCGCTGTCGCCCGTATGGGAAAGCAATTTAAGTGGATTAAGTTTCAATCAAAATGCGAATCGGAAATTTTTACGCATATATCGCATTGTTTTAATCCCGTATTCTAATGTTGTGCCAGAGACAATGGCATTTGACGCGCTAATTCCCTCAACTGACTTCCCTCTCTATCCAGAGGCCGGCCCCGATCTTCGGCGGGGAATGTTGCTGCGACAATACAGTAACTCAACTCTCACCAATAACTCGGGCACGACCGCAGAAGACACTGGCCGTGTCTGGAAGACATTGGGCTTACCGCTTTCTGATGCGATTGTTTTTAATGAAAGCGATACGGCCATGTTTACTTCCTATTACGATGGCGATACGAGTCGCCTCTCAACTGAAGCCGTGCGCGATAACGAAATCCGCATGAAAGTGTCGCTCGGCATGCAAATGCAAAAACTAAATGCGACGGTTGTTACGTTGGATCTTCGTCTCTCTCTTCCATTTCGTCGCGTCACCCATGCTCAATAAGCGGAGGCATTTTATGTTGCTCAATCATTTTTCTCGACGTGGGAACGCGCTGCTGTTGACTACCATCATTTTGGCACTGGTCGTAACCGGGATGCTGTCGTTAACCGACCAGTTGCTTGGTCGAAAACAGCTAGCCGACTTCTCTCGGGTTACGCTACGCGCGCAAGAAACGGCAGACAATGTGGCAGAAGCACTCTGCGACCGCATCAAAAGTAACGCCTCGTTGTTGACCGCTGATTTTGCTTCCAGTGGAACCGGAATAAATCAACTCGATAATTGGCTAACGCGAGGATTCGTTAATAGCACGTCTGATATCGCTTCGGTCAAGGGTATCTGGCTGAACAATTGTGTGGTGTATTGGCGCCTTGAACCCGTTACCGCCTTTGATCACACGATGACTGACACAACGGGCGATGGGGTAATTCAGAATGCAGACGTTGTCACGAATAAGGGCGTGAAATACATGACAAATCGCTCGCTAGATATCGCGGCAGGCGCGACTACGCCCGAGCACGATGCGGCGCCCGCACCGATCCGCCCTGTTCTAACAAACAGATTAGAAAATAGCGGATTACTGTTCTTTGAAATGACGGTCGATGCATTTGCCATGACAGCGCAAAATCGCATGAGCGCAAATCCTTTGGATGCAGCGACAAACTCAGCCTCTACCAATTCTGTCGATCGTTCGCCTTATCATGCGCAGATTAAAAAACGTGTCTTGGTTAGAAATGTAAGTCTATTTCGTTACGTGATTTTTTACAGCGCCACGGGGCCAACGGGAGATTTCGAGTTAGAAGATCCACCTGATGTAACTGTTGTCGGTGCTGTTCATACGAATGGAGCGCTCTATCTGGGCCACATGGATTCTAAGGTTACATTTGGTTCCGATCCTTCCAGTGACACTCCCACAGACTCGACGCTGGCGGCTCTAAATTTGCCGATTTTAAAGTCTATCCCCATGACGGCTGTTGATGGATTTTTCAGCATGTCAAAGTACCAATGGTATCAGAGTTCGCCGTCAGATCTCAATCCAATGAACTTTCCGAGAGGCACCGCACAAGGTAACAACTATCAAGGTGGTTATGCCTACATCAATGCCGCGAAGCTGAAATACGAAAAAATTGTTATGGGAAGTGTGACGTTAGCGATGCCTATTCGCGATGTCGGTTCCACATTACCATCTGAAGCAGCAGACAGCGGACCTTTTACGATGGCTCGTGATTCACGGCCTCCAACCGGTAGCATCATACCACTTAACGGCTACAATGAAAAGTTAGTGAAAGATAAATTAAATAGAGGACTGAAAACCATCGATATTACTCAGAGGTTGGGCATGAATGGTTATCGCCCGTTAGAGCCTTTCTCCCTTGTTGGCCCAAACGTTCGTCTTTTAGGCAGCAATGGTTCATATTCTATCTTGAGCGGGACGAGCAGTGGTATCTTTGCGGCCGACATGATGTTATTTAAAAAAGGCACAACCGTTGATGTTAGCGCCACGCAAAATAATACTGGTACCCCAGTGGTGCCGGCAAAGCGATCTAGCACGGTGACCGCTTTTACTCTTGTCACAGACTTACCAAACCTTGTTCCCCCACCTATTTGCCACGTTTCGGGTGGCATGACGAACGATGACTATGACATCTTTAGTAATCTGGGAACGCATATCATTCCACCGATAACTGATGGATCACCTACGTTGGGCACCTATATTCGTAATCCCCTTGGTCTTAATGCGGCGAACACGCCAGGCGTGGGCATCGTCATCTTGGAGCGTGGCAGCCAAGCTGGTATCGATCAATGGCCCTCCGGGCGTAAATGGCCGCCCGAGATCAAAGGCGGGCGTAGTGGTAAGGTTAGTTGGGATCCGCCATCGGTATTTAGCACTGATGACGATACGAATACGGGCAGACCATTGTCGCGATATTACGACGGCAACGGAGATGGAATCATTGACCCAGACATTGATGCCAATCGTGATGGTGTGATTGATGCGAATGATAATAAAACCGTCGATCTTGACCAACGGGGGCGTGCCTTTGATGAACAGGGGCGAGCCGTCCGTGATGGAAATCACAATGGTCAAATGACAGCATTCTTAATGGATTACTGTCAATGGATGCGCAGTAATTATGTCGTTTATTTTGGGGTGAATGGGGCGGGAACCGCGTTGGTCGACATCACCGATCAGTTTTTTAGTGTCCCAAGTAATGCGACTGGTTTAAATAGCCTATTGGCGAAGGAAGATGTCTTTAAGGATCGACGTGAAGCCACGTGGCGTGAATCATCGGCGAATGGGTATGCGACGGCGAGGGCCCCGAATCAAACTGGTCCTGGAGTCGACTTTGACAATATACGGGTCAATGCGTTGACCTTGAATATTGCGGCTATTAATAAATTTATTCGCGACACTCCGCTCAATGAGCTAGATCCAGGCGCAAGTACAAATACACAAAAGGCAAGTACGCGGTTCAACGGAACGATTTATGCTGCTCGTACGCCACGATATTCTGCTCTTCCTGTTGCTACACCTCCTGCGATTACCCCCCTGCTTGGCGTTTCTCAGAACGATTTTGATACCAAGATGTTTACGTACCGTGCGCCTGGCGTTTACGATCCCATTGCGCCTTTGGGTTTTAACCAA
>JANMYZ010000523.1:0-3694 GCA_031382605.1 Planctomycetota bacterium
CGTCACCGTCACCGTCACCGTCACCGTCACCGTCTGCACCAACGCCTCGGCCGACTTCTACATAAACCCGAGCACCGTGCTCAAAGAAATCGGCGATCATTGGTTATCATGGGCAGAGCGAGCGGTTGACGTTGCGGAGAATGAAGTATCAGTAAAAAAATCTTACGGATTTCCCGTCTCATTCTATGGTTCTCGTTCACCCCTTTTCATCTCACGGAGAAGCCCATGTCACATCAGTCATCAACCATCTTCCATCGTTGGTCGCGTGCGACTGGCGCCGTTATGCTGGCGATCTGCGGTCAGATCTCCGCGTTGTGTGCCGAAGAGACCATCAGGATTACGGGGATTCCTGATGAGAATCCAACCGAGCTGGCGAGAAAATATCAGCCGATGGTGACTTATTTGGAATCAAAGTTGGGAGTCAAAGTGACTTATATTCCAGTGACGGATTACGGCGCTGCGGTATCGGCAATGGTTGCCGGTAAAATTGATTTTGCTTGGCTTGGTGGATTTACCCATGTGCAGGCGCGGGTCTTGTCTGGAGCGAAGCCGGTCGTCATGCGCGATATTGATCGTAAATTCCGCAGCGTTTTCATTGCCGGAGTAGATTCCGGCATTCAAAAACCGGAAGATTTCAAAGGTAAGTCATTCGCTTTTGGTTCGAAGAGTTCCACTTCTGGTCACTTGATGCCAAGGCATTTTCTGATTTCACAATTGAAGATGAATCCCGAAACCGATTTCTCAACCAGTCCCGTGTATAGCGGCGCTCATGACGCCACGGTCAAGCTGGTGGAATCCGGCAAGGTCCAAGGCGGCGTGCTCAATAGCGAAGTATGGGAACGCCTGTTGAGCACCAAAAAAGTGGATCAGACGAAAGTTCACTTAGTGTGGACCACGCCGGAATACGTCGACTACGTGTGGACGGCACGCAAAGATCTTGACGCCAATACCGTGCTGAAATTCAAAGAAGCATTCCTTGCGCTGTCGGTGGAGCGTGCTGCTGACAAAGAAGTCTTATCACTGCAAGGAGCAACGAAGTTTGTCGAAGCGTCTGCCGCTGACTTTGATTCGATTGAAGAAATCGCCAGAAAAACCGGGCTGCTGAAATAAGGCTAAATGCAGCCGAACGAGGTGCAGGTTCAAGCTGAACCTGCACTGGCGAAGGAAATCTCGTTCGTCATTTCCCTGCATCGGGAACAACAAACCTAAAGCCAACATAGTTGAGCGTGGACGTGGCCGGAAGTCCCAGCCGACTTGCGCTGCGGCAGCGTTCAGGCGGATAAAACCAGCATCCGCCGCGTGCGATGGTGAGTTCACTGGCATTTGAAGATTCAACGATTCCGCCTTCTGCGTAAGGCGTATGCCCATCCCAATGATCGCTGCACCATTCCAAAACGTTGCCGTGCATATCGAAAAGCCCAAAGCGATTCGGCGCTAGGCGGCCAACGGCCTTGATGCCAAGGTCGCCATCGCCCACATGCTGGGCAACCCAGCGCATGGCGGCGGCATCGGCGTCGTCTTCGGGCGTGGCGCGCCAAAGTTGCACCAATTCTGGTGGCGCCATCAAGCCTTGTTCGTTCGGTATGGGTTTGGCTGAAAACGAACCGGTTTCGCCCGCCCGGCACGCGTATTCCCACTCACGTTCAGTCGGTAAACGTGCGCCAGTAATGCCGTGCTGTGCGAGTTTGGTGCAAAAGGCCTGCGCTTCTTCCACCGAGATTCCTTCGACCGGCAAGGTCACACCTTTGGTGCTACTCGGATTGCTGTTCATGACTTTTTGATAGAGCCCTTGAGTCACCTCAGTCGAGAGCATCCAGAATCCGTGTGCGATCGTCACTTGATGGCGATTTTCCCAGACCTGTCGTCCGGCTTCATCTGCTGAGCTGCCAAGAAAGAATGTTCCTGGCGGGCAGTAACGTAAACGCACGGCGGTAGAGCCGATGGTCAGATCTGCATATCGTCCTTGGCTATCGATGCTGATTATTTTCGCCCACGGCTGCTCGCTGGATTCTTTGGTTTTTTCGCCGAACGACATGCCCTGCATCGAAGACCAAGCCAGGTACAGGATTCCGACCAGCACAAAAAAGGCGATTGCTTTGAAAACGTTGGGATCGATGCCCTGCGCGCGGGTGACGCTTTTCGCGCTGTTTTGCTTGGTACTGGCGATCATCGCCGCCGCGATTTCGCCCTGGGATGAAATGGCTTTTGGCGCTACTGAGGCAAGCGGAACGGCAGCGGAATGGAGCAGTCGTTGGCCCCCGCGTGCGCGCTCAAGATCCTCCAACATGTCTTTCGGGGTCTGGTAACGGTTATTGCGATCTTTCGCCATCGACTTGGCGACGATCGCGGCGACCTGGGCGGGAATCGTTTTGTCGTGGGTGCGTGGATCGGGCGGCGGCTCGGTCATCACCTTGTGGGTAATGACGTAGCTGGTCTCGCCGACAAATGGTTCGACGCCAATCAGCAACGTGTAAAGGGTTGCGCCGAGTGAGTAAATGTCGGCGCGAATATCGAGGTCAGCGACGCCCTTAATCTGTTCTGGCGACATATAACTGGGCGTGCCCCAACTGCTGCCAGTCATGGTCATGCGATCTTCGCCATCGGCGGCGCGCGCTAAACCAAGGTCGCCAATTTTCGGGGTACTGTCGCGATCGAGAAAAATGTTGGCGGGCTTAATATCACGATGGACTAATCCTGCGGCATGAATCGCCTCAAGTCCCTTGGCGCAGCCGCTGATCCAGCGCAGCGCGTCATCGACGGCGATGTGCCCACGGCGTTTTATCAATTTATGCAAGTCACCGCCGGTGACTAATTCCAGCGCCATGTACATGATGCCATCGGCTTCACCGGCGTCATAAATGGCAACGACATTGGGATGATCGACCTGCGCCATGGCATGCGATTCACGTAGAAAGCGCAAATTAAAATCTGCGCTGTCGGCGATGTTCGGTTTCAACAGCTTGAGCGCGACCTTCCGCCCCAGAGTCGTATGTTCGCCTTCAAATACGTGCGCCATACCGCCACTACCAAGTGGCTTCAAACGACGGTATCCACCAATGATTTCTGGTATGGGACGAGCAGCAGGAACAATGCTGACACCGATATGCAGAGCGATGGTGGAGAGCGTTCCCTGGGTCGGTGCTAAATGAGTTGGCACCGTCGCGTGTAGATCGAGCGCGATGGTCGGCTGTTGGCTTTTGTCCACCGTCGCTGAGTCATCCGAAGTTGCAGACGCCGCCGTTACTTTTGGCAATGCGTGCGGTGGTATTTTGCCCGGCGTTGTCGATTTGGCCGCAGTGGACCCAATGGGCGCGGTTGGGAGCTCGTGAGTTGGTTTGAGATCATCGTCGTCGGCAGGCATGCCCACGATATGACATGGTTTCATCCCGCCTGCCAGTCACGGCTTTGGCATTAGCGTGAAAACTGGCGCAATGATCCTAAACACGGCAGTAGGAATTCAAACTTCCACCGCAAAGGTAGCAACGGATTGATCAGGGAATTTAGTGAGCCGCTTGAGTAGCGATTTAGGCGCATCGGCCATCTGACTATTGAGCCTAAAAAACGCAGTAGAGAGAGCTTTTCTCGCAAAGACGCCAAGAGCGCAAAGGACTTACAGCAAAGCCAAGATTCACCCGTTTGGTGAAGACACAAATCATACGCATTTTGTTCAAACTCTTGTTTTTCCTTAGCGTCT
>JANMYZ010000551.1:0-4650 GCA_031382605.1 Planctomycetota bacterium
GCAAGAGTCGTCGCATTGTCTCTCCTGGTGGCAAGCCTGCTGATCCATCGGCGCCCGCTGCTGCGACGGCAAATAAGACCGCCATCATGAAGCCGAGCGCGCCACGTCCACCGCCTTCTGACCGCGTTATGCGTCAGCCAAGTGCGCCGATGGATGCCAAAGAACCAGAAATAATTACCGCTCCTGCGCGTCCAAAAGGCAAAGATCCGATTATCGTTGGTAGCAGTAAGCCGCCAGAATTTAGTGGTGGGTTGGGCAACGCGGGTCGTCGTGACGGGCCTTGTCGCTCAGGTGACAGCGCCTTGTTCGATTTCTTGCGCAACAAAGCGAAATTGCTGGACGACGATCAAGTCGCTCAAGTACGTGATAAATCAAATAATGATTCCCTGCCCCTTGATGTCGCTGCGGTCGAACTGGGCTTCATTACCGAAGAACAGATGGTCAATGCGTTGACTCAGGAATGTTGGGTACCGCATCTTAAAGTTGATAAGTACGAAATTCGCAAGAAGGCGCTCGATACGATCGCCCGTGAAGACGCGACTCATTTTGGCGTGTTTCCGGTCGATAAACTCGGCAGCCTTTTGACCCTTGCGATGGTCAATCCGCTTGACGCCGAAACCATTCGCGTGTTGGAGTCCAAGACTGGACTCGACATTAAGAAAGTGGTTGCCACCCGCAGTGAAATCGCTCAGGGCATCGAGAAATATTACTCGGGCAAAGTCCAAGCCAAAGATTCGTCGCTCGCGTTCACGCAAGATGTCGAACCGAAGAGCGTCACTCAAATGATGGCCAAGGTTGGACCGACGACGCCAGCAGTTCCGTCAAGTCGGCCGATGCCGGTGGTCAACATCAATATTACGGCTGACAATATCGTCCCTGAAATTCAAGACATCGACGATTTGCTGTCCAGTGATGAAGCCATTGCACCAGCGATTATCGAACCGATCAGTCTGAAGGCAGAAGCGGAAGCCGTTCTCGTTGAGCCTGTCATGATGGAAGCGATCGAGCCGGAATTGGCAATCATCGAGCCGATGGTTCCTGAGTTTATTCCTGAAGCGATGATGGCTCCTCCGACTCGGCCGACGGCTCCGCCAAAACCAACGGTTGTCCAATCGACTCAACAGCAAGATGGCAGCGGTGATTTTGAAATCGCTGACATGTCGCCTGTTGTTTCGGACACGGCCAGAGATCCGACCCTGACCAAGAAGCACGCGCCTCTCGCGCCTCTCGCGCCTCTCGCGCCAGCAGCCAGTTCAGCCAGTTCTATTGCTCCTGAATTTGAGATCGATCACGGTACGCCAGTTGCCAGGCCAGCGGTGGCAACGCCCGCTGCACGAACCCCGGCCAAGCCAACGGCCCCGATTGCTTCACCAGCCTCCAACCGTCCGCCTGCGGTCGCTCATCCGGCAGCATCGTCTGCCCGTGGCGATTCGCGTCCGGTGACCAGTCGGTTCACCGGTACCGGTCGTTCGGAACGCAGTGGGATCATCAATTTGATTCCAGTGACTGAAGAAGAATTTCAGCATGCGATTACCCATGGTAAATCACATGTATTTGAGAAATGGGTCGGCTTGCAGAGCCGCAATCGCATCATCAATGCCGTCAGTATCGAGGCTGAGTTCGACGTGTTGTTGGCGGGTCTGTATGCCGGAGCCAAGGCCGTCTAAAGATCTGCATGCAGCAGATTCGTCTCGTTTGATGTGACGTGTTTCATCGCTTAGGCGGTGAGCAAGGCACAGGCAACGACCGCCTCATGGATGTGATAGAGTCGGCAAAATTTGGGGGCTTGGCTGGCAGGCGTACCGCCCTAACACGGGCCGCATGAATTCATTTGACCACTACGCTTCGCCACAAAAACAAGCTGAGAGTTTACTCGCGCTTAAGGATCCGCTTCCAACGTTAGAACGTTGGCTTTTGGAGAAGCCGGAGAGCTTGGCTCCTGCCTTGCACGAAACCGTGGCACGGCTTTCAGCGGGTCCGACGGCATCGCCGCTAACACAGTCACGATTAGATGTCAGTTTCGGTGAGCGGACGAATCGCTTGGATTTATTGCTGTTGCCATCGATGTTTGCTCCGGAGGCATGGAGCTTCACCTTTCTTGAAGGATTGTTGCGCAAGCCAGCGGCTTTCTATCGCGGCAAGCAGGTGGTGGAACTTGGTACGGGTTCGGGGTGGGTTTCGCTGGCGCTGTTGCGATTTACCGACGTAAAAAAAGTGATGGGCGTGGATCTGAATCCGCAGGCCATTCTTTTGGCGCGCATCAATGCGGTGCTCAATGGTTTTGATCGCCTTGGTGTGGAAATGCCAGATCGTCTTTTTCGGCGCTTTGATGCGGCCGTGTCGGACTTGCTCGAAACGCCAAGAGAGCGCGGTTTTACTGCTGATTTGGTGCTGGGCTGTATTCCTCAAGTCATTTCCCAGGCTGTGGATCTGCAGTCGACGCAAGGTCTTTACGACCTGAGCAATTACAGCACGGCTCAGGGATTGGTTGAAGATCAATTTGGTTTGGGTTTGAATGCGCGAGCTCTGCGCGATGCCTTGAGTATTTTGGACTCCAATGGATCGGTGATTTTAAATCTAGCTGGTCGACCTGGGCCGGAAGTGGTGTCGGGCATGTTCCATCGTCGCGGCTATGGCGCTGAGGTTATTTGGCGCACGCGCGTGATGCAGGCCGCCGATACGGACATTGCGCCGTTGGTGGAATTGGAAGCTCGTTCAGGTCATCCTTTTGCTTTTCATGTGCATCGTCATAGCGCTGAAAGCGTGAGCGCCAGACTTGCTCAGGTCGTGCTCAAAAGTGGGCAGCCGATTTTTCATGAACTGCAAGTGATCGAAGGGAAGCCGCGCTCTGAGGCGCTTTTTCCTTTGGCACGCGCGCTCGATGCGTTGGGAATGAAAGAACTGTGGGAACACGTCGATCTGAGCGCCGCCACCGACGAGCAGTTGCGCTTTGTCACGCGTCTTGCTGAGGGCTTCGTGTTGTCGCCATATGCGCCCTACACCCACGAGGCAGGTGACCGTTCGTTCCGGCGGAAGCTGACGGATTTCTTGCGCAAGTTTCACAGTTTAGAACTGTCAGAGAGTGACGCTTTTATTGGTCCTGATCGCGCGGCGCTGCTCACCAGCTTGCTTATGGCGGTGGTGAAGCCAGGCGAACGCGTGGTGGTCAGCGAGAGTTTACGTGCGGTTTATGCGTCAGTTTTATCACACTTTGGCGCTGACCCGATTTGGGTACATGCAGACGGTCACGAGATCGCGGTGGTCTTGCCTTTACTGAAACCGCGCTTGGTGTTGCTGGATGCCGGTGGCCCACTGCGCCATCAACGCGCGGCTTTAGATGCGTTGCTGAGCGCCTGTGAGTCGATGGATGTGCTGCTGATTTTGGATGAAAGCGCCGACTTCGAAATAACCGCGCATCGTGCGGAAAATCCGCTGCTTTCATTTCTTGCTGGTCATCCCACGAGCGGGCACTTGGCCATTCTTTTTGGTCTGGTTCATAGTCAGGCCTTCCCTGACGTTGAGTTGGCAATTCTGCTGAATCGCTACGCGCATCTGCATCACGGATTAGAAGCGGCCGCCGAAATTACCTATTCGCGCATTTCCTGGTTTCACCAAGCCTATTACGAAACGCTGTTTGATGAATTATTGAGTTTCCGCATAAATGCTCCTGAGCCGATATCAGGTCATTCAGCGGCTCGCGGACCGCAGTTGACGTTGACGGTAGAAAATCTTTTGCGCGCTCCGGCGTTGGCTCGACCTGCGCCGCACGCTGCGGTCCAGCGTTTGGACTACGGAGAAAATGAATTGGAAGTTCCGCCTGCGATGCTCGCCAGCATTTTGCAGGGATTTCTGACTCCGTATCAAGTGGTTGGCCGCGAAACCCAGCAACACTTAGAGCGTGATGCTCGCGTCGCGGTGTGTGCGTACATGCGTGCGACGAGAACTCCTGCGATAATTCCAGAGCAGATTCTTTTGGGGCAGGGCACGTTACCGTTGTTGGTAGATTCTATAAATGCTCTCGCACGCATGCTTGGCCGTAAGCCGACGGTGTTAATTCCTCAAGGCAGTTACGGCATGATTCCGCCGCTGCTTCAGGTCATTTGTCAGATCGTTCAGGTCTTGCCATCAGCGGCGCCAGATTTTTTAGCCACGCATGCAGCGATCACCCAGGCCGCGCCATTCGACGTGCTCTTGCTCACCAACCCGGCAAATCCCAGCGGCGCTTCCTACACGCCAGAAGCGTTGCAAGCCATCATCCAAATCTGTGCACAACGCGGTGCGCGCGTGATCCTCGATGAGGTGTTTGGACTGCTGGCACATTTGGATGGACCGCTTCCTTTACATCAGGACCGCTGGAAGGGTTTGTCTGAAAATGAGAAACAAGCGGTGCTCATAATCGGTGGTGTTTCTAAGGAATTTGCTGCCGGGGGACTTCGCTTAGGCTTCGCTGCATCGGCCGCGGCATCGTGGTTGGACGCCATGGCGGCAGCGCGTTCAGCGCCTTTGCCGCAGTATCTTCTGGGAGTAGCCAAAGCGTTGTTCACCAATTTCGCAGCGCATGTCGCGCAAATTGAACATCTCCGTGAGAAACTTCGTCAGCGACGAGATCGTCTCGCAGATGGATTGCGTGAACTTGGTTTTATCATCACG
>JANMYZ010000583.1:0-8412 GCA_031382605.1 Planctomycetota bacterium
GATCTTGCAGTTCAATCGCCGCCGCCAACCAACGGACGGAGCCAGCGACCTGATACAATGCGAGCGCGCCATGGATGGCGGCGATGCCATCCGACGCCGTGACGCAGCGCGTGAGGATAAATGCTTCGGCCTGCTCAGCGGCAATATAATAATCCTGATTGCCCAGGACTACCGAGCCGCGAGCCAGCGCAGCAACCATCAGTCCATTCCACGCGGGAATCACCGTCTCATCTCGCTGTCCCTGAGGAGATCCCGCCGTTGCTAGCACGTTGCTGGCAGCGAATCCTCCAGCGGCCAGACGCAAATCACGCAGGACGAAGTCGAATGTTTTTTTGGCCGCTTCACGACACGCGTCATCATTGCTAATCTGAACGGCATCCAACAAAGCGTCGGTCATTTGCGCTTGTTCCCACAGGCGCTTTGTCGTTGGCGTCAATGGTTCGGTACCGAAAAAACCACCATGCTGCGCGTCATAGCGAGGACTGCCGATAATGCGGCGCCATTCTTTTGCCGCTGCGTCCAACAACGGTTTCGCATCGGCGTTATGGTCGCTCATTCTGGTCACGAAGCTGATGCGCTGCGGCCACAACGCATCGTCCGCTTGAAGACCACGCGTGAGCTGCTTGGCCAACGCCTCCTGAAGCAGAGCGCGCCGCGCCACATGGTTATTCTCTGCCGCACCGACAAATCCGGAAAATACCGTGATCAGCGCGGCTATCGACACACCGATGATGACGCGAGCGTTCAAACGAAACGTATTCCAGCCGGGCCAGCGACGACCTCGCCGATGGCGACCGCAGGAGTATCGCCTCCATTTTTTAGCGCAGCGATGAGCGCGTCGGCGTGCGTTGGCGCAACGGCAATCAAAAGACCGCCGCTCGATTGCGGATCAAAAACCGCGTGATTGCGCATCTGATCGACCGAATCGGCAACCGTGGCTCGACTACCAGCGTACAGTCGGTTCGACTTATCGCCGCGAGTCAGGCAACCCGCAGCGATGGCCTGCTCGACTCCTGGCAGCAACGGCAAGCGCGAGGTTTCAATGCGCAACTGAACACCGCTGGCAGTTGCCAATTCGCTGCCATGTCCAGCCAGTGAAAACCCGGTGATGTCGGTTGCGGCGTGTACCGAGAAGCGTTGCATAGTGTCGCCCGCGTTTCGATTCAGCCGCAGTAACGTCGCCAGCAACGCTTGATAATCCGCCGGAGCGATCACGCCCTTTTTCGTCGCTGTGGCCATGATCCCCGTGCCAAGCGCCTTGGTCAGCACCAAAATATCACCGACACATGCGCCAGCATTAGCGAAGTAACGCTCGCCAGGACGAATGCGGCCGGTGACCGCCAGACCATACGTCATCTCTGGTGCTTTGACCGAATGACCGCCGACAATAGGGCAACGGGCTTCGGCGCAAACTTTTGCTCCACCAGCAAGAACGCTGCGCAAAATATCAGGTCCAAGCGCTTCGGGATAATGAACAATGTTGAGCGCAAACAGCGGCTCGCCGCCCATGGCATAGACATCGGACAGCGCATTGGTCGCTGCGACTGCGCCGTAGATTTCAGGATCGTCGACGATGGGCGTGAAAAAATCCACCGTCGATACCAGCAATTGACCACCAAGGTCATAAATCGCCGCGTCATCGCACTGACCGAATCCCACCAACACGCGCGGATCCGTCGGCCATGAGATTCCCGTCAGTGCCGCCGACAGCATGTTCGGATCGAGTTTTGCGGCACACCCTGCGCAACTCACCGTTTGGGTCAGTCGCACGTTCGCATTTTCAACCATCGCACACCTCGGATTAGACGTTTACATTAACCGAAAAAACTGACGCAGCGATAGAACACAGAGCACCAGAGCACCTGAGAAAGACACCTGACGTTACGTCGAAACATCGGAACACCTTTTGGGTGATCGTTCAAAAGAGCATTTCTCTTTCTCTGCTCTGGTGCTCTGGTCCTCTGTGTTCTATCCATCACGGTTTTTAGAAATAAAAAAATGGCGGGAAAGTGTAGGAGTCGAACCTACCTGAGATGTTGCCACCTCACCAAGGCTTTGAAGGCCCGAGGCCGCACCGGCGACCACACGATCCCATATGACTGCGCACACTAGCTCGACTGACAAATAACCAAATCATTCCATAACGAACGGCGCACGGCGTGCGTGAGCAACCTAACGCCGATGACGAATGGCCGCGAACTAAGACCATGGTCTTGCCGGGTCTTTTAATTGAACGCGTATTTACTCAAGACTCTCGCCCAAGGCCGGGATTGGTAAGGTCCGTTGATTTCCCAACACGCGCTGATCACCAATCCGTTTGGTCACCTGGATGGCGTCAAGCCAATCGCACAACGGGAAGCTGAATTTACGCGTCAACTGATGGCGTTCTTTGAGCCAGTGCAGCACATCGACCGTCGGCGCGGCGTCCTTGCTATCGCCATGGAGAGCGAGGACCTCGGCAATCAGCGTCGCCCCCGTTTGACGGTAAAAATGCTGTCGGTCGTTGAGTTGCAGCAACCAACCGCGTTCGCGCAGAGCGGCCAGCGCACGCTCACCACGTCTGGAATCTGCCAAGGTCGCACACGCATTCAAATCGTAGGGCGGCTGCAAGCCAGCCGTGCGATACAACACCAGTAAGCGACGGGCATCGGCCAATAAATTCGGATAAAATGGCGGAATGGCTTGCGGTGCCGTGATCACGCTGCCTCGTCGTAGCAGCGTGCCGGCGTCGACCAAGGCAGCGATCACATCAGCCCCCACCGGGCTCGGCATGGTCGGCCAAATGCTCAGCGGCAACGCCGCTGCTTCCCACCAGCAGCGTTCGGGTTGCGCACTCAACTTGTGCGTTAATGCCGCGAGTAATTTTTCTCCGGCTTCGCGCCAACCAACGTCCGTCCACAGCCAGGTTTTTTGACCAACGATGCGCCGCACCAGTCGTGAACCGGCGGCGGTAAATAACTCTGCCGCTGGTCCAGGACCACCAGCCCAGGCGATGATGTCGCTCTCGCTGCCAGGTAACGGACGCAAAGCGTCAAGATGGGCCAGCAGCCGATCACCGCCAAGTGCCGCCGAAAAATGCGCGATGGTTGCGGGCGCAAAGCGTCGATGGCGCGCTGGTGCAGCATCAACCACCATGCCACCGGCAAGATTTGCCGACGGACTTGGGCGGCGCGCGACCAAGCGATCACCGGCGCGAAGATACAATGGCGAAGCCAAATGCACCTGGGCATCATGGACGCCAGCACTGACCACGTCGGCATGCAATAAATTGACGTGACCCGAAACCGTGGTGGTGCCGTGATGGAGTTCAATGCGTTGACGATGTTTCAGGCCAATCGGCAAAACGTCCAAACGCACATCGGCAAGCGTAGTTTCTCGCAACGTCCCAGGAGTCGCCAACCACGCCCCGCGCGCAATCGCGTCGCGTTCAACACCGACCACATTCACCGCCGTGCGTTGACCAGCGCTGGCTTGATCCACCGCCACGCGATTGACCTGCAGCGAACGCACACGCGCTAATCCACCAGGATATAATTCGAGCGTGTCGCCAACGGCGATGGTGCCCGACAGCAACGTTCCCGTAACCACGGTGCCGTGACCGGCGAGCGTGAACACTCGATCGATCGGCAAACGCACGTGTTCGCCCTGAGTTTGACGCTTGGTCGCGCGCGCCTGGGTAAATAGCCACGCTTTTAACTCATTAAGGCCAACGCCCGAACGCACGCTCACCGCAATCGGTGGATGCTCTGCCAACGGCGAACCAGCCACCAATTCGCTCGCCGCGCGTGAAACGTCGGCAAGCCTCGCGGCGTCGACAGTATCGGCTTTGCTGATCACCACGCGGCCCCAGCGAAGGCCAAGCAATTTCAAAATATCGAGATGCTCGCGACTTTGTTCGCGTGGGCCTTCGTCAGCGGCAATGACCAACAAACATCCATCAATACTGCCCGCACCCGCCACCATTTGCGCGATGAAACGTTCATGCCCAGGACAATCGATAAATGCCAGATCGCAGCCATCGCCAGGCAAAAAGGCAAAACCCAATTCAATGGTCATGCCGCGTAATTTTTCTTCCGGCAAGCGATCAGGATCGGTGCCGGTCAGCGCACGCACCAAACTACTCTTGCCATGATCAACATGACCAGCAGTCCCGATCACCACTTGCGGTGGTGCGCAGCGCAGGGCGGTCGACGTTGAACGGCGCACTTCAGCCACGGGCATTGCGTCCACTCATGGCGCGATTGATGGCGGCGGCGAGCGCAGCCACCTCGTCATCTGCCACGGTGCGTAAATCAATCAGTACGGCGTCGCGAGCAATGCGAGCGATGACATGCGCTTGATCCAACCGCAACGCGCGCACCACGCGATCGGGTGCATGGCCGCGCAGCGCCAACATCCACGTCGCTGGACCTTGCGTCGGCGCAGCGCCAGAACCAACCGCGCTTTTTCCTGCTTCAACGCTGGCGTTTTCTCGGACGGCAAGCATGGCCAATACCTTTTCAGCGCGTGCTTTCACCATGGCAACCGGCTCAGACAACAATGCGAGCGTTGGAATGGTGACGAAAGGATCGCCGAGCAAGTAATCCTGCAAGGTTCCAGCGAACGCGGCGAGCACCAGCTTGTCGACGCGCAATGCGCGAGCGAGCGGATGACGCTTGCAGCGCTCGACCAATTCCTGCGTGCCAAAAATGATTCCCGCCTGCGGACCGCCGAGTAATTTATCGCCAGAACAACACACTAACCCAGCGCCAGCAGCCAGTTCGTCAGCGAGTCGCGGGACCTCAATCCCGCAAGAACTGAGATCCACCAGACAACCAGAGCCTTGATCGACAGCGACTGGCAATCCGCGCTCTGCTCCCAGTGCGACCAATTCGCTGGTCGCGACTTCGGCAACAAAACCTTCTTGGATAAAATTTGATTTATGCACCTTCAATAACAACGCGGTGTCAGCCGTAATGGCGCGTCGGTAATCGTCGATGCGAGTCTTGTTGGTCGAACCGACTTCCACCAACTTGCAGCCAGCCGACGCCATGATTTCTGGCACGCGGAAACTACCGCCGATTTCCACCAATTCACCACGACTGACGATGACCTCGCGACCTTGAGCAAGCGCTTGCAGCATCAACACCGTGGCGCCAGCGCAGTTGTTCACCACCAACGCGGCGGCACAGCCGGTCAGCTGACGCAACAGCGACTCAACGTGTTCTTGCCGATCGCCGCGTGCGCCACTGTCAAAATCAAATTCGAGCTGGCAGTAACCATTGAGCATTGCGCTGACAGCGGCACGCGCGCGCGCGCTCAGCGGCGCGCGGCCCAGGCCCGTATGCAAAACCGTGCCCGTCGCATTGATGGTCCGTGGAAGCGGTAACTCCGCCAACGCTGCCGCTGCCAAACGCGCATGCTCGATGGCAGCAGCAAGCGCCGCGTTTTTATCGGCAAACTCTACCGAGCCATCGACGATGGCTGAGCGCAGATTATCGATCGCGCTCCGCGCCAGTTGACTGGCAAGCGCACTGGGCGAACCACTGGTTCGCAGTGCGGCGGCAACGAGTTCAACGGCAGGTAACAAACGCAGGGCGGCAGTCATGTCGGCAACCGTGGGGACTAGATTGAGTCATGCAATCAGGGGAGATCTGTTCACCCTCATACGTCAGTGATCATCATTAAAAAATCACTCCGACTTCCCTTTTTTGATTAAGTCTGTCTCAAAAAAATCGGGGAGGCGGATGTTCCGCCTCCCCGTGATAAACCAATCATTGGTAGCCCGTTTATTTGACCGCCGCCAACTGACCGTACTTCGTATTGGGGAATTTCTTCGCCAGAGTCGCCAGATTGGCTTTGCCTGCCTCAGGCGCGCCGCCTTTTTGCGAAACGAGCTGTTCATGGCACTGCCGATAAATCGAGCGGGCTTGCAGCTCGTCCTTTAATTCTTTCGCCTTGCCGAGCTCTTTATGACGAGCTGCTGCTTTTTTCAGCTCGATGCCCTGACTTTCGCTCAGCAGAGCCTCAAGACTTTCGTACGTCGCCATGCTCACCGGCGCAGCCAACAATTCTGTTTCGGTTTTTTCAAAGGTTGGCTTGACCACAGCAAGGATCTTCACCGCATCGGCACCCAGCGGCGATTTCTGCTTGGTCACTAACACCAAGGTCTTGACCGCTTCTGGTTTTTGCCGTTCGATCATCCACCAGATCTCTCGCGCTTTGGGATCAGTGAGACCTTCGACCACAAAGCGAAACGCACCACTGTTTGCACTGCCCATTGCCGCCTTGACATCATCAACCGTTCTGAAGTAGCGCGAATTATTATCCGGTAAAATACCACCAGGAAGGTAATGATAGCGTTGCAGAATATTTTGAGTGCTGATTTTTTCTGAGTTAGCAGGATCACTGGCCCACAGAGCATTCTCCATGTTAAACTCTTTACTGAAGGCAGGAAGTTCAGCCGCCGTGACTTCCGGAGTCACCAACACTAACGTTGCCGGCACTTTTTCTTTTTCGATGTAATCATGAATCGCTTTTGCTTCCTTCCCGAGGAAAGCACGCGAGGTCGGTCAATGGGCGCAGTAATAGACCATGAACAGACTTTGTTTGCTGTAATCATCGCCGCTATGGCTCTTGCCATCAGCGAAACGTAATCCAGCAAATGGGTCGGCGGCGGTAATCGCGCTGCTCGCCATAAACATGGCAGCAAGGGCAAGCCCGAGGAAGGTAACTGAGCGCATGTGGTGATCCTTGATGAAACGAGGGTGAGGACGAATAAACGACAAGCTGACATGAAGAGACGTGCTGTTCCT
The DNA here is from genome assembly GCA_031382605.1 of Planctomycetota bacterium. Lineage (GTDB taxonomy): Bacteria > Planctomycetota > UBA11346 > UBA11346 > UBA11346 > BOG-1363. The sequence continues at coordinate 6,795 of JANMYZ010000583.1, forward strand.
ACGGTAGAAACCGCAAGCGTCTAGTGATGGCAGCCATCGCGCGATCAGTTTTGCCCAAAACGTTAGAAAAAACTCATTTACCACACTCCCCGCTGAGCACTTCGCTGCCCTGAGCACAAAGAAATTCACATGAAATTCGGCGTGTGGAGCGCAGACAGTTCCGTGGCTTCGGCTTGATCAAAACCGAGCTGACTGAGGCGGGCGCGCCGACCGGCATCCATGTCGAAGCGTAGCGCCTGGACTAGATCGTGGCCGCGACCGATGGCGGCCGGGGTGAATTCGCAAGCGGCCAGCACGATTAATGCGTCGAGCACCACTTGGTTCAGGCCAGCGGTTTGCTGCAGCGCATCGCTGCGTCGCCGCACCGCCGAGGCCAAACGTTGGCGCTGGCCAGGATCGTTGAGCAGTAATCGGCGCAAATGGCCGATACCAAAAGCGACGTGACGGCTTTCGTCCTGAATGACCAAACGCATCATCGCCTGCGTCAATGGGTCGGGCGCGTGGCGTTCGATGAAAGCGAGCAGCGTCAAGAAAGTGCCCTCGCCCATCACCGCCAACATGAACGAGGCGAGGACGAAATCGGGCTCCTCAACCAAGGTCTGTAATGAACGTTGGCCGAGAGCGGTGGAGCGACCGATACCAGCTACACATAATTCAGCACGGCGAGTAAAGACTTCAACGTGCCGAGCTTCATCGGCGGCCTGGATGGCGAGCACCTGCATGATCTCGCGAAAATGCGGATGAATTTGCGACAAAAAGCGGGCGGTGACGAGCAGCGCCGCGTTTTCGTTTTCAATTAAAAATGTCATCAGTTGTGCGACGGCGGCATCGACTACCGACGACAATACCGGCGGAGTCCAGTCTAACGCCCGCGCCGGATCCCACTGCGCAGCTGCAGCCTGGGCATACAGACGCGGCGCATCATCGCTCCAAACCTGCTCGCGCTGATTGAGCGGAAAATGAAATTCCGGCGCACCGGCTTCGAGCAAAGCACCGCGCGCAGCCAGTCCCCAACGCCCAGGCGCATGCGCGGCGAGTTGGCGCGCAGCTGCGGCATCACCAATACGCTCGGCCCCTGACCAACGCGCGTCGATCGCTTCGCCACGCACAATCCAGCCGATTTCTTGCGCATTTGGCTGAGCACCTGACGCAGTAGCGATAAATCCATGACCAGCCACACGACACCACGCGGCGAGATGGATTGCTAATTCAGGCGCACTACCGTGCACTGCCAAGCGTTCGCCAATGCCAAGGGGAATCAGCGCAGCATCAATCAACAGATGTGCGCCACGATCCAGGCCAAGGTCTTCAATAGAGATAATCGCGGGCAATGATGCCTCCGGACTGGTCATAAAAGGAGAGAGCATCGACGGCCTCCTCAAGCGCGGCATAACGATTGATGCGTCCGTCGCGCCACGCTTTTAATCCTTCAAGATCGAACAGCTGCCTCACCGCTGGATCGGCGTAGGACATGCTCATCACCAACGTGCGAAAATCCGCCAATGATCCCGTTAACTTTTCGCCCGCCTTACCAACGGCGGTAAAATTGCAGTGATCGTACGGTTCCGTCTGCGTCAAAACACGAGTAACGCCTTGAGCAAGCGTGCCTTCGTTGATG
>JANMYZ010000585.1:0-19625 GCA_031382605.1 Planctomycetota bacterium
GCCATCGACGGCAGCTACTTGTTAGTCGCCAAACAGGGAGCCAGCTATACCTCGGCAACCCGCACGGTTGTTACGATTCCGTCATCACGCACCGGCATCGATTTCGCATTTACTACGACCAGTGTGCAAGGAACTGCGCGCCTCGACGGAGCGCCGCTCGCTGGCGCCACGGTTACCGCAAGCGGAGCGTTTGCAGCAACTGCGACTACGGCTGTGGATGGCACGTATTTCATGAGCAAAATAATCGAAAGCAGTCCGTCGGTTTCGCTCAATGTGATTGCTAGCAAGAGCGGTTTCTTATCAACCGCTGCGACTTCGGTAACGTTACCACCTAGTCGCAGTGGTGTTGATTTCGCGTTCACCACCGCCACGGTCAGCGGCACGGTACGTAAAGATGGCGCGGCGCTGTCGGGAGCGACCGTCACCTACAGCGGAGCCTTCGCAGGAACCGTGACCAGCGCTGCTGATGGCACTTATGTGATCACCAAGGTGTTCGGAACACCGGGAACGTTGTCAATCAAGGCCGGCCAAGCTGGCTTCGCCGATACCGCGGCACAGAGCGTCATTTTACCACCCAGCGCAAGCGGCAAAGACTTCGCATTCACCACCGCTACGCTTACCGGCACGGTCACGGAATTAGGCGGAACAACACCGCTCGTTGGGGCGACGGTGACATGGACTGGTGGACTAAGCGGCAGCACCACTACCGCAGCTGACGGCAGCTACAGCCTTTCTGGAGTCTTCGGCAAGCCGACTGTGCAGTCGATCGTTGCGAGTAAGAGCGGGTACACGTCCAGCATAGCAGTGACGCGGACTTTGCCGCCCAATGCCATTGCCGATCTTCAAATCGGTAACGCTCGCATTGCGGTGACGCCAGCCAGTTTGGAAGTGACGCTCGCCCAGGGACAAACCACAACTCGCGACCTGAACATCGCCAACAGCGGCAGCTTGGCGCTCACGTGGTCTACCACAAATAGTCTGCAACCGTACACGGTGGACACTTCTGATAATGTCGACGGCCCAGTGTATTCTTGGATCGATATTTCGACTATCGGAACGCCGCTTACGAGTTTTGGCGATGATACCAACGATGGGCCTTTTGATGTGGGTTTTGTATTTCCGTTCTTCGGACAAAATTATTCGTCATTTCAGTTGTGTTCGAATGGCTGGTTAAGTTTCAGTTCCACCGCTAGCACCTACACCAACACTGCCCTTCCGAACACGAGTTCGCCTGGAAACATGATCGCCTTCTTCTGGGATGATTTGAACTTTGACGCCGGGCCAAAAGCCTTCTTTAAGCGTCTTGATGCGGATACCCTCGTCGTGCAATTTAAAGACGTACCATTTTACTCCAACTCCACGTTGCGAGTGACGTGTGAGGCGATCCTGAAATCGGACGGCTCGATGATTTTTCAATATGAATCTATTGGTAACGCAATCAGTGCCACGGTCGGAGTGCAAAATGCCACCGGCACGGTGGGCCAGACGGTGGTGAATAACGCTGCTTTCCTGCACAACGCCATGGCGGTGCGCCTGCGTCCGGCGGCTAAATGGCTGACTATGACTCAGAGTTCGGGCACCGTACCCACTGGCGCGTCATCCATACTTAACACTGGATTCAGTGCCGTCGGTTTGTCTGTAGGTACCTACAACACGACGATCGCCATTGACTCGAATGCTAATGGATTACTTCGCGTGAATGTTCCGGTAACACTTACCGTCATTCCGGTGAATACGCCTCCGATGATCTCGAATATCGCTGATAGCAGTACCATAACAGGCATAGCAACGTCGACCGTGTCGTTCACCGTGGATGACCTCGAAACAGCGGCGACTGCACTGACCGTAACCGCCGTGTCTAACAATCCGATATTAGTTACGAATGCAGGCATCGTCCTCGGTGGCAGCGATGCCAACCGCACCATCACGGTGACCCCAGTGGCGGGACAGATCGGCACCGCGACTATCACGGTCACCGTATTTGACGGCGCATTGAGCACGAGTGACAGCTTCTTGCTCACCGTCACTGCTCCGATCAATACGCCGCCGACGATCAGCGACGTCGTGGATCGTACGATCACCGAGGACGGCAACACTGGGGCTGTTCCTTTCATCATCGGCGACGCTCAAACGGCAGCCACGTCGCTGACTCTGAGCGTGGCATCAAGCAACACCGCGCTGGTGCCGACCAGCCGCATCGCACTTGGCGGCAGTGGCACCAATCGCACGGTAAAAGTCACGCCCAACGCCAATGCCAGCGGAACGGCGATTATCACCATCACGGTGTCCGACGGTTCGCTCACGTCCTTCGATCGCTTTACGCTCTCCGTCACTGCGGTGAATGACCGACCGACCATCACGAACATTCCTGATCGGTCGGCCACCACCGACACTCCAATTGGGCCTTTAGTCTTCACCATCGGCGATGTTGACAACCCAATGGCCTCGTTGCTAGTGACAGCGACCAGTAGTAACCCGGCTTTGGTGCCAGTAACAGGTGTGGTTTTCGCAGGTACTACTGCCAACCGCACCATGACTATCAATCCCGCCGCAGACCAGAATGGCACGGCGATTATTACCGTTACCGCTTCAGATGGTCTGTTGACCACCAGCGATACTTGTACGGTCACGATCGGACCACCAGGAACCATTGGTGACGGTTTAGCAGTGACTTATTTCAACAACATCGATCTCACCGGCACCACCGTGGTGCGCGTCGATCCGGAGATAAACTTTAATTGGGGCACCGGGTCCCCCGATCCGGCCATCGCGGCAGATACGTTTAGTGCGCGTTGGACAGGCCAAGTGCTGCCAGCCTTCACGGAGATCTATACTTTTTACACTACTTCCGACGACGGCATCCGCATGTCGGTCAACGGAGTGCAGATCATCAATAATTGGACCAATCACGGTGCGACGGTGAATACAGGTACGATTGCACTTACCGCTGGAGTTCGCGCTAACATTCAAGTTGAATATTTTGAGAACACTGGGAATACCGTTGCCAAGCTGGAATGGTCAAGTCCGAGTCGTACGCGCGAACTGGTGCCACAGGCTCGACTATTCAGCGGACCGACTGGCGTTGGAATGTTGTTGCCAAGTGAACGAAATAACACCGATACCGTCTGGTCGTGGAAAAAACTTGGTAGGCCATCCTTGTTTTGAGGACGGCAATAGTGTGCGCCGCCGCATGAGCGGACCGGAGCGCAGGAACGCTGGACGATCAGCGAGGGAAATTATCTGTGCATAGTCGATGAGACCGCCCGGCGAGTGGCGGCGGGAAAACGGGGTGCGATGTCAGCCGAAGCCCTGCCGCTGGTACACCGTCTCGGCATCAAGCCGAAAGCTTGGATCGCGACCATGCAGGAAGGCGGCAGCATGCTGGGATCAGCACTCGGCGGCCCAGAAGCACGTCGCCGCTGGGCGGCAAGTCGAGGTCAACGCTGGGCTGCCGACAAGTCTGGGCTGTGGGAATAAGTGGGAGTCCTTTATTTGCTTCCTTTATTTGCTTTCACTGCGAAGCATTCTCTCTGGTTGACCAGCACGGCAGTCGAATGAATGTCTGTTGCATGTTGAAACGGCTTGGCTGGTTATCGCGATGTGCTCGGTATCATCTCTCAGTCGCTCAACGAGGTGGACATAAAAAATTAGTGGTGTGGTCGCTCATTCTTTGGGTGGCACTTCTCGCCAGCATTACTGCGTCGCCCGATGTCATGGAAAATTTGTTTGGCGGGATAATTCCGCCAGGTGCTTATGAATATGTCTATGTGCTTCTCTTGCTCGCTTTTCCAATTGAGATTACTACTTGGCTTTGTGACATTGGTATAATGGCTTACATTGCTCACCCACTTTCGTGGTTATTGGCTGAGAGTCATATGGCGAGCTTTGGCTCTGGCACGACTCCCCCTTATTCCGCTTTTAGCAGCAATCGTATTTGTCGGCATTGATGATTATTTATGCCGTTCAATTACGGAAATATTAGTTGTTTTTTCAGCAATCGGTTTGTTTGTGGGTGGTATGCTGGTTTTACATACCATTCTACGACGCCGATGGCGTAGAAATGCAATCGGCTATCTCATGTTTACGTGCGTAACAGCATTAACATTTTACGACTATTACGAGACCTTTCAGTCAACACTGCATCCACGTAATGCGCAGCAGTGGTCGGTGACCACCATTGATAATATTACATGCTTTCACGCCGCTGATCAGCCTTTGGATGCTACCTGGATGAAACGCATTCCCGAAGTTCAATCTGCGGTAGGTACATTATGGGGTAATCATTTGCCTTCACCGCAGCGATTATCTGTCTATTTTATTTCCGATTCAACACGCTTACAAAAGCTCATGGCGGTAATCATGCAAAATGAGGGTAAAGATGTCGGTGTCTATCTCTCTGTCGATGGTGCCATGGTACTGGCTGCCGGGAACTGGACTGAACAGGGTTCAGTTTTTGTCCACGAGTATGTGCATGCGGTTAATGCGACAGCATACTCTACCTATTTACACGCAAGCCTTGACGAAGGCATGGCCGTTTACACGGAACGACAATTAGCGGAACCCTTGGGATTCATCGACGACTGGAAGAATATGCCGCCGTCAGGACTTATGCTATCTGACTTAGCTGAGAGTCATGTTTACGACGGCGAACATGGCTATGAATTCGCTGCTGAATTCGTTACCGCGTTAATTCGTGAGTATGGCCAAGATAACTTTCATCGTTTTACTGAACGCCTGCAATCATTTGGCGGACACCAGGCGACAGAGGCGCATTATAAACGCGCATTTAATCTCACGTATGGGGAATTATACCCACAAAGTATCGAGTACTTTATTTTGGAAAAATTGCATTACGCAGCCCAGGATGAGGAAGACTAAGTCAAGGTACGGACTATCAATGATTTCGCAGGGCAAGTTTTTTTCACTTGGGCGAACGTGATCTTATATCAGTCGGAGTCCATCTGCGGGTAGGCACGGCGTTGAAGCGTCACCCGAGGTTAAAAAGAAAACCCCGTAAGTTATTACACTTACGGGGTTTAGTGGCGCGCCGGAGAGGACTCGAACCTCTAACCTTCTGATCCGTAGTCAGATGCTCTATCCATTGAGCTACCAGCGCAGGGCCTGCGTCAAACGTGGGCGCGGAGCATAGGGTGTTGGTTCGGTCGTCAAGTCGGTAGCGTGCTCGGCTCTTGGCGAGGTGATTCGCGATGGGGTGAAAGCCGTTTTTTTTCGCTGTTTGGGTAGCGGTTTATTGGTCTGGGGTTGTGGCTTTGCGTCGGCTTTATGCGGGTTGGTAATGGTGTCAGGTGGAGACGCGGGCTGGTGGCGCGCCTGTAGTTGCCTGTTGGGGGATGGGCTTAGGCTGCCGCGCCACGAATGCGCCCATGATCATTGTCATCGACAACTACGACAGCTTCACTTGGAATTTGGTCCAGTACCTGTGGGAACTGGGTGCGGTGGTCGAGGTGTATCGCAATGATGAACTGACGGTTGAGCAGGTGATGGCGAAAAAGCCAGAGCGCTTGCTGATTTCCCCAGGGCCGTGTTCGCCGACCGAGGCTGGTATCAGCCTTGCTCTGATTTTGGCAGCGGCCAAAGCACGGATGCCGTTGTTTGGCGTGTGCCTTGGGCATCAGGCGATTGGTCAGGCTTTTGGTGGAGTGGTGCGCCGTGCGGATCGTCTGATGCACGGTAAAACCAGTGAGATTCGTCACGATGGCCGTGGTATTTTTAGCGCTGTGCCGACGCCGTTTACGGCTACGCGTTATCATAGTTTAGTGGTGGATGACGCGCTGCCGGCCTGTTTAGAGGCGACGGCGTGGACGGTGGATCGCGGCGAATTGATGGGCGTGCGTCATCGTGAATTGCCGATCGAAGGCGTGCAGTTTCATCCCGAAAGTTTTCTGACCCAGCATGGTCATCATTTGCTGCGTAATTTTCTGGAGGGTCGTCGATGAATGTTTCCGACGAAGAGTCGGTGGTGACACCGGCCGAAGATGCGAATTCGTTGGCGAAAATGCAGGCCGAGGAGGAAACCGAGGTCCATGTTGGTGGCGTGTCGGATGAGAGCGCCTTGCCGGAACCAATAGCTGCTGCTGTCGACGCCGACGCCGATGCCGCTGCTCCTGCTGCCGATGCGGTGGTGGAGGAATCGATTCCATTGTTAGTCGAAACCATGGACGCGGCTGATCTGAATGTCGGTCAATCATCGACTGGTGACGACGTGCCCGTGGTGCCCGACGTCAGCGATTTGCCGCCGGCAGAATTACGCGCTGCGGTGGAAGGCGTCTTGTTCGTTGCTACTCGCCCGCTGACCATTGAACGTTTGCAGCGGGTGTTGCCTGGGACAAGCACCACCTATTTGGAAGGCTTTCTGACCGGTTTGATGACGCGCTACGATCGCGAACGTCGTGGTTGGGAACTCCGCCATATCGCTGGCGGTTGGCAGTTGATGACGCGCCGTGAATTGTATCCGTGGGTGCGCCAGCTAGAGCGTCGTGAATTACCGAATAAACTTTCAAAAGGCGCACTCGAAACGCTGGCGATTGTCGCTTACAAGCAGCCAATCACGCGTGGTGCGATCGAAGATATTCGTGGCGTTCAATGTGGCCCGGTCCTCCGTCAGTTGATGGATCTGAAGCTGGTGTTGGTCAGCGGTCGTGACGATGAAGCTCTTGGGCGTCCGTTATTGTACGCCACCACCGATGCATTTTTGAGCCGCTTTGGTTTGGGACGTTTAGAAGATCTGCCGCGTCGTCACGAATTCGGCGCGTAAGTTCCATGGTTCGCACGTACCTGGCGGTCATGGCCAACTCAGTGGAGATGCATTGAATGGGACGCCTGGGTTATTTTATTTTGTTGGCGCTGTTGATGGTCGGGAGTGCTTACGTGTTTTGGCCCGAGCCAGCAGAGCGCGTCGACCGGCCGCTGTGGACGGGTGAAATCCCAGCGAAATATCAGGTTATTGCTGGAGGTCTGACTCAGCATGTTGACGGTCACCTGGTTCGTATCAACGACGTTGAGCGTCCGCTGGATACCAATCGGCATAGCGAATTATGGTCGTACCTAACCGTGCTCACGGTGAATGAACGTGCCGTTACGCGGGTGGGCGAAGAGCAATTGGCCAGTTACGGAATCGACGGCAGTCATGAGGTCTCGGGCAGCAACCTGCGCTTACGCTGGGGTGGAAAAGGGAAAGATTTTTTCGTTTGGGAAGGCATCACGGGTCGCTTGATGCCTTGCGAAGCAGACATCAGCAAACGCCTGGATGCGCTGACTAAACGATTGGATCAAACATCATTGATTAACATTTTAACCGTGCGCGGTATCGGCATCGATACGTTGCGTTTGCGCTTAGACACAAGCGGTTGGCGTGATGAAGTGCAGGCGGAGCGGCCGAATTTTAATCGTCGAGTCAATCAACTTTTCGCACTGCTAGAGACGTTGCGGCTCAATGATTTTGTGCGTCGTGATCCGTCGTCGGTGGTGGTGCCTTTGCATGTTTTGCGTTTAACCCAGGACATGGCAGCGGCAGACACGGCAGATGTTCAGGTGCGTTTATGGACGTTGCCGGATGGTGGCTTGATTCAGGTCGGCGCCTTGCCGGCCCAGCACGTGGATGCGCAGACGCTGGCGACTTGGAGTGAGGTGATCGGCCGCTTCCGCAGTGATTATCTCTTTAATCTTGAGACCGAATTCGCCTTGCGTCCGCTGGGTGAAATCCGTGTTTTTGATCACGATAAGCTGCGCTTTCGCCTGCAAAAACACGGCCTAAATGATGTCGCAGAGGGGCGGAGTCAGTGGGATGTGGTGTGGCCAGGTGGGCGAGAGCCAGCGAGCGAGAACGCCGCTTCTGCGATCGCGTTGGCGCTTGATGAGCTTGAGGTTCGTGAACCTCGTCGTCGGCAGCCAAACGAGGAGTTGCCAGCTCAGGCGCGCCGGCTCACCTTCGTTTTCAAAGTGGATCAGAAGACATTTGAAATTGCCATTGATGGGAAGCGCGTGTTCAGTTCGACACATGTGGCGACAGCGGTGACGTTGCCGCCGTTGCTCGCGGATTTGTCGCCTGACGACATGCTCGATAATACGTTGACCCTGCGTGGTGCTGAGCGGGTGGTGAAGGTGCAGCGTCAATGGCATCGCGGACCACAAGCGGGCCGCAGCGAAGTGGTCGCGGTGGCGGCAGGCACTGGTGGAACGAGCGGCAATTGGCAACAAACATGGCCGAAAGATACGGTTGGCGCTGCGATGAGCCCGATGGCGGTGGATCGGCTTGCTCGTGCTTTGTGTACGGCGCGCAGTCGCAGTGTGCGCCTGCCCACACTTGCTGATCGTGCTGCGGTGGCAAACGCCGATTTCGAATTGGATGTGCGCTTTGCTCAAGCGCAGGTGCGACTCTCCAATGATCATACACGTCTGGCCGATACGACTGATCAGGACCTTGGTTTTGCATTCGTTCCTGAAGGAGATCGCTGGCGTGCGATTGACAAAGAAACCGGAATTAGCCATGTGGTTGATGCTGAATTAGTCGACTTGCTGCAAGCACCGTTGACCGACGACGTGATTATGCCGTTGGTTCCAAGCTTGGTGAGTCGCATCGAAATCACCGGTCCTACCGGTCGTTTCGCTCTTATGCGTCAGGAGGACACCTGGCAAGTCCAAGCGCTTGATGCGGTGGGGCGAGCCATTGGTGATTCGATGGCAGCAGACGCCGTCGAAGTCCGGCGCTATTTGCGTTCACTGACCGCTCTGCGTTCGTTGCGCTCCGACCCGGATGCCGGCCCGCTGACGCCAGAACAAGTGGCGGGCTCGGTGCTATGCGTGTTCCCTGGGTCGAGCGACGAAAAGGCACGAATCGTTCTGAGCCTCGGTCACCGTGTTGGTCAACAAATGCCGGTGGTGGTTGAGAGCGTGAGCGGGGTGCGCAATGTACCACGCGGACGTTCTTATGTGGCATCAGATCAACGTGATTTGTTATTATTACCGATGGGGCGTTTCCTACGCGCTCCGGCAGCGAAGACCGGAGCAGCTCGATGAGTTTGAAAGATGAAGTGCTCGCGGCTCTTGCTGCTGGAGGTCTGTCGCCGCTGCATCGCTTCGGTCAGAATTTTATGATTGATGGCGGCGCGTTACAAACGTTGGTGCAGGAATTGGCGCTGACGAGCGCGGCGTCGGTGGTCGAGGTTGGGCCTGGAACTGGCGTATTGACGCAACGTTTGTTGGATGCCGGTGCGCGTGTAACGGCGGTGGAAATTGATCGCGGATTACATCAGGTCATCGCCACCCGTTTTGCGGCTGAGCTTGGTGGACGATTGGCGTTGGTGCACGGCGATTGTTTAGAGACCAAAAATATTCTGCATCCCGCGATCGTCGCTGTCGCTGCGGCAGGACCATGGCGTTTAGGCGCTAATTTACCGTACGATGTGGCCTTGCCCGTATTGTTAAACGCGGCCGCCCTCCCACGCCCGCCAGAATTGGTGGTGGTGACCGTGCAGTGGGAAGCCGCCGAGCGCCTGTGCTCTCGCCCAGGGGAAGATGCCTGGGGTGCGAGCGCCGCCACGCTGCAAGCGGCAGGTCGCCCGCGCTTGCTGCGAAAATTGCCACCGCAGTGTTTTTATCCTCGCCCACGGGTTGACAGCGCTTTATTGCGCTGGGAACCAACCGCAGCGTTACCGGCGGATTTTGGCCGGTGGTGTCGGGCATTATTTTCATCGCGTCGCAAAGTGGTGGTGCGGGCATTGCGAGATCACGCAGTGGAACGCGACCAAGCCGAAGCTGCCTGTGGCGCTTGCGGCATCGTCACGGATCGCAGGCTCGAATCATTGGATGCGCCTGAGTTGTTGGCGCTGCATCGCGCCCTCGGTACGTTGGTGACTGCTCCGAGTGATGCTTCAGCGGTATTGCCCAGTGAACCCAATTGATTGAAGGAGTTAAATCGTGAGCGATAAAACCGCCGAAATCCCAATGATGATGCGGGTTAAATGGCTGGCAATTGGCGTGATCGCTGGTGCGGCATTGGTCTATGGCCTGCGACCAGCTGCGAACGTAACCGTCGGGCCGGCTCCTGTTATTTCGGGACCGTCAGCAGAAAGGCCCACGTCGTCGACCTTGACCTCGGTAGTCAAGGCTACGCCTCCGCTGAGCGTTGATGACACCGGCGCTGAGCCAGTGGCGGTAATCGATGGTCATCCCATTACGATACGCCAGGTCGAGGACACGTTGCTCAAGAAAGAAGGGGTGGAGCAATTGGTCAGTATGTTGGACGAATCATTGAAGCAGACCAATTGGGCGACCCTTCGCGATCATGATATTTTAGCGCAGATTAATTCGTGGCGAGTAACGCGAATCAGCGTGGCGGCGCAATTGATCAAAGAGAAAGCCGAGGCCGCGCGCGAGGATCTGATTGGCATTACGCTGGTGCAGAATGCCTTAGCGAAAGAAGGCGTGAAGATCGATGAGGTGCTGATAGCCAACGAGCTCAAACGTATGGAAAAAAGGCATCTGGCCGCCCAGGAGGCACGTAAGCAGCCGTATGTTGAGTTTCGTACGATGATTGAGCACGAAGAAAAAATGCCGCTCGAACAATACCTCGCTCAGCCAGGTTTTCGCATGGGCGCAGGCGTCCGGGTTTTGGTTGAACGTCGTGCAAAGGCTCAGCTAACAGAAGATCAACTGAAGGAATGGTTTGCCAAGCACATTGAACAATATCGTATGCAAGAGGCGGTGGACATAAGCTCAATCTATATTCCGTTTGATCGCATCACAGGCGCTGACGGTAATGATAAACCGGCAACGCAAGACGAGCGGGATGCGAAAATGGGCAACATGATAAGCTTTCATCAATCTATTTTTCAAAATAAGATGACCTTCGAAAAGATTTTTCGTCTTTTCAAGGCTTACGATCAGCATGCCACCGCCGATGGCCGTCTTGGGTGGGTCAATCGGGATGGCAGTCGTCCGATAAAAGGTTCACGACGTGTAGCTAAAGACGCAATGGATGCTGCCTTTGCTGCCCAGCCGCCCTACCCGCAGTTGCTGTCACCCGTCATTTCGGACAGCGGCATTGATTTGATCAAAGTGCATGCTCGTCGAGCGGGTCAGGAACCGGTTTTCGCCGATATGAAGTCGCAATTGATCAGTGATATCGTTGATCGTGAACTTCCCGCACGCACGAAAAGAGTACTGGATGAACTGCGTCGAGCAGCGGTGATCGAATACTGTAGCTTGCCACCATTGATTGAACGCCGCTCAGCTGCTGCGGGATTGTCGGCCAGTCAGCTCAACGAAACGCCGACGCCATGACGATGTGCTGACGATTCATGTCGCTTCCTGTGTGGCGTACGTACAGCCTTGGTCACACACCAAGGGTATACGTAGAGTCCGGCTTGATTGCTGGTTTTCGGCATGGTCCATGATTATCCAACGGTAGGTAATACATGGCATATGACATGAATCAGTTGCTGGAAGTTTGCTTACAGCAAAGAGCTTCTGACATTCACATCACCGTTGGCCGCCCGCCGAGCTTTCGCATCAGTGGATCCATCAAGAGCCTGAAGTCAGAGCCGCTGACTGCCGACGATACGGCTCAATTGATGAAGCAGATCACCAGCGAACGTGGTCAGGCCGAAATCGCCGAAGTCGGTTCAACTGACTTTGCCATTGGTTACTTCGACAAGGCGCGTTTCCGCGTCAATGTGTTCAAGCAAAAAGGCCGCATCGCCATGGTGCTGCGCTTGATTCCCTCAGAAATTTTGACCTTTGATCAAATTGGTTTACCGGCACATGTGAAAGACCTGATCACCCGTCCGCGTGGATTGATTTTGGTCACCGGCCCGACTGGCTCAGGTAAATCGACGACGCTCGCGACGATGATCGACTTCCTCAATACTGAGGAAGAAATGCACATCATCACCATCGAAGACCCGATCGAATATTTTCACAATCATAAGAAGGCGATCGTCAATCAGCGCGAGCTGCATATTGACGTGCCGTCATTTGAAGAAGGTCTGCGCCGTGCTCTGCGCGAAGATCCGGATGTTATTCTGGTCGGTGAAATGCGTGACTTGGCCACCATCAGCGCCGCGATATCGGCCGCTGAAACGGGCCACTTGGTTTTCGGTACTTTGCATACCACTGGCGCTGGTCGTACGGTCGATCGAATCATTGACGTGTTCCCGACCGATCAGCAAGAAATGGTTCGTACTCAGCTCGCAGGAAATTTGATCGCCGTTATTTCGCAAGCGTTGGTGCCGAAGAAGACCGGAAAAGGTCGCGTGGCCGCTTTTGAAATCATGATTATGAACGCGGCGATCTCGAATCTCATTCGTGAAAACAAGAGTTTCCGCATCGACTCAACGATTCAAACCAGTGCCAATCAGGGCATGATTTTGCTCGATGATTGGTTGTTCCGACTTTACCAGCAAGACATCATCGACTTCGCTCAGATGATGGGTTACTGCAAAGACCAAGCATTGCTGCAACGTAAAGTCCAAGAGATGGGCGGTACTCCGGGCGGTGCAGCGTGATTCGTGTCGATGCCAAGGCGTTGCTCAAATTGCTCCACAAGATGGAGGAAGTTGATCAGGCAACGGCGCAAACTATTTACAGCGATTACAAGAAAAACGGTACCGATATTGTTCTGGCCTGCATGAATGGCGGCATTCCTGAGTCGGTGGTGATGTACGCGTGTGCGCAGTTGTTGGGCTTGGAATCGGTGCAGCTCAGCGGCTTAGTGTTGCCGCAAGGTTTAATCGATAAAATTCCCGCCAACGTGGCGAACTCCTACCGCATTATTCCGGTGCGTATGGAAGATAAAACTTTAGTGATCGCGACTTCCGATCCCGATAATCTCGCGGCTTTGGATGACTTAAAGTTTATGTTGGGGGTCTCGCAGGTTCGTCCAGCGCTGACCAGCGAAGCGGCAGTTACTGAGGCTTTGGCTCAGTATTACTCAATGGACAAGGAAAACGCTCGGAACGCCGTTGATAAATTGATGGAGTCGATCGGCGATGAAGAGGCCAGTACGGGATTTGGCGGCCAAGAATCATTTTCGATTGATGAAAATGCATTTAAGGGCATCGATACTTCTGACGCTGCCGCTGCGGCCGAATCGGCGCCGGTACGTAAACTGTTGAACTTGATTCTTATGACTGCGGTCAAGGCTCAGGCATCGGATATTCATTTCGAACCGTTTGAAGACGTCTTCCGCGTTCGCAATCGTATCGATGGTGTGCTCTACGAAATGTTGCCCGTGCCCAAGAGCTTGGCGCCTGCACTCGTTGCTCGTATTAAAGTCATGTCGCATCTCGACATTTCGGAACGTCGTCTGCCGCAAGACGGAAAAATTCCTATTCGCATCGGCGACAAAGAAGTTGATTTGCGCGTTAGTACCCTGCCGACGATGTTCGGTGAATCGGTGGTGATTCGTATTCTCGATCGCTCCGTGGTCAGTCTTGATCTCGATAAAGTCGGATTTAATGACGATCTGTTGGCGCAATTTAAGCAGGTGATCGAAGAGCCAAACGGCATCGTGGTCGTCACTGGTCCAACGGGCTCTGGTAAAACTACCACGCTCTACGCTGCTTTGTCAGCGGTGAACGAGGACTCGGTTAAAATTATCACCACCGAAGATCCGGTCGAATACGAGATCCGTGGTTTGATTCAGGTTCCCGTTGATGATCAGGTCGGACGTTCTTTTGCGAACTGTCTTCGTGCCATTTTGCGCCAGGACCCTGACATCTTGCTGGTCGGCGAAGTTCGAGATCAGGAAACCGCGAAGATCGCCATTGAGGCGTCATTGACCGGTCACTTGGTCTTTACCACGCTCCATACCAACGACGCGCCGACGGCCGTGACCCGTTTACTTGATATGGGCATTGAGCCGTTTTTGCTCTCAGCCACCTTGGAAACCATCGTGGCTCAGCGTTTGGTGCGCACCATCTGCACGAAATGCAAGGCACCGTATACGCCAAGCGAAGACGAAATGCTGTCGCTCGGTATCAAAGGTCGCGACGCGGAATCGCAGCGTTTTTACTACGGTAAGGGCTGTGAAAACTGCAAAAACACGGGGTATCGTGGTCGTACTGCGATCCATGAGATGTTGGATGTCAATGATACCGTGCGCGAACTCATGCTGAGCCGTGCTTCGGCGGCGCAAATTCGCATGGCTGCTCAACGTGCAGGAATGCGGACTTTGCGTGATGCTGGCATTCAGAAAATCTACGCTGGGATTACCACCATCGAAGAAGTTATCCGCGAAACCATCGCTGCTGAAGATTGATCCACCTGAACCTCGGAGCTGGCCATGCCGGTCTTCCAATTCAAAGCCCACGACAAGCGCTCGAACAAGGAGATCTCCGACTCCATCGAGGCGGTGTCACAAGTCGAGGCGATTGCTGCCATCAAACGTCAGGGCCTTTTGCCGATTGAGGTAAAAGAATCTCGATCGAAAAGCGCGAAGTCGCCCGGCGCCGCAGCCAAGGGCGGCGGCGGTGGGTCGATGTTCGGCAAGGTGAAGCCGAAGGTGGTGACGCTGTTCAGTCGCCAATTGTCGACCTTGCAGGATGCGGGTTTGCCAATCGTGCAATCGCTGCAAATCCTTACCGACATGCAGCGACCTGGCATCTTTAAATCCACGCTGAGCAAGGTCACCGAAGACGTTCAAAGTGGTACTATGTTGTCCGAAGCGATGAGTTTCCATCCGAAGATTTGGGATAAACTGTACACCAACTTGGTTCGTGCAGGTGAAACCGCCGGCGCTCTTGATGTCATTCTGCGTCGTCTCGCTGAATTCCGCGAGAAGGCCGAACGCCTGAAGAAGAAGGTCATCGGCGCGCTGGTCTATCCAACGGCGGTGATGACGATCGCTGGAGCCATTTTAACCTTCATCATGGTTTTCATCGTCCCAAAGTTTGAAGCGATTTTCAAAGAACTGGGCGTCCAGTTGCCCGGTGTGACCGTGGCTTTGATTGATATGAGTAACTTTCTCGGCTCATGGTGGGGGGCCTCATTATTGGTCGGCCTCGTGCTCTTTATTATGGGCGTGAAGGCGTTGAGACAGACGGATAAGGGCGCCAATTTCATCGACCGTGTGTGGATGAAAACCCCGGTATTCGGCAATATTGTCAAGAAAAGTTCGGTCGCGCGTTTTACCCGTACGCTTGGCACCTTGGTGACTTCGGGTGTCGGTTTCTTGGATGCGTTGGACATTACCAAATCGGCAACCCCGAACGTGGTGGTGCGCAACGCGATCCAGGCTGTCCGTGATTCGGTCAAAGAGGGTGAAACGATCAATGAGCCATTGCGCC
The DNA here is from genome assembly GCA_031382605.1 of Planctomycetota bacterium. Taxonomy (GTDB): domain Bacteria; phylum Planctomycetota; class UBA11346; order UBA11346; family UBA11346; genus BOG-1363. The sequence continues at coordinate 15,306 of JANMYZ010000585.1, forward strand.
GCTCTGGCGTGTTCGACGACATCGTGGTGAACATGATAAAGGTCGGCGAAGAGACCGGCGAACTGGATAAAATGTTGATCAAGATTGCGGATAATTACGACGAAGAAGTCGACTCCGCGGTGGCAGCAATGATGTCTTTGCTTGAGCCGTTGTTGATCGTCTTCATGGGCGGTGCGGTTGGTTTCATCGTCATCGCGCTATTCATGCCCTTGATCAAATTGATCGAGGATCTGAGTAAGCAAGCGCAGGGGTGATCGATTGCCGTTTGGCGGACGAAAGCGTTCGGCAGATGAAGTTTGCAGCATCTCGAATCAATCCCGACGTGTAAGCGTCGGGGTTGATCGTTGGTGAAGTGATTATTTGCACGGTGACCTGCTGAAGTTGCCTGAAGCGGCCCGAAGCGGCCCCTTCCTCTGGCGTCATGAACGACGTTCCTAAGCTCTCGCCTCCCCAGTTCCGGAGGCCTCGATGAGCAAGTCTTTAATCAAAACCGCGTTTCATGGTAAGCGTACTGGCCCCGTCGTGGTGGTGGTGATGGACGGTGTTGGCCTAGGCCCTGACTACGCGGGAAATGCGGTAAAAGCAGCATATAAACCAACTCTCGATGGTTTAATGGCATCAAGCGTGTGGACTCGCCTGAATGCGCACGGCACGGCAGTGGGCATGCCTTCAGACGCCGATATGGGAAATTCTGAGGTCGGCCATAATGCGCTCGGTGCCGGTCGAGTATTCGATCAAGGAGCCAAGTTGGTTCAGGAGGCGATTGATCGCGGTCAATTGTGGAACGGTAAAGGATGGCAAGAAATCATCGCCAATTGTTTGGCCAAAAAATCAACACTTCACCTCATGGGATTATTGTCTGACGGCAATGTTCATAGTCACATCAATCACGTGAAGGCGATGGTGGTCGAGGCTAAAAAGCGTGGCGTGAACAAGGTCGCTATTCATGCGATGATCGATGGTCGCGATGTTGGCGAGACCTCGGCTCTCGATTATACTGAGCCGTTTGAAGCGTGGCTAACGTCGGTTGATTCCAATTACGGCATCGCATCTGGCGGTGGCCGTATGCAGATCACTATGGATCGTTATGAGGCGGATTGGTCGATGGTGGAACGTGGATGGAAGTTCCATGTCTTGGCTGAAGGTCGGCAATTTCCCTCAGCCAGCGCCGCTGTCAAAGCGCTTCGCACGGAAAAACCAGGGGTCATTGATCAGGATCTACCGGGTTTTGTAATTTCGCGTGCGGGCAAACCGTTCGCTCCCATCGTTGATGGTGACTCCGTGGTGTTCTTCAATTTCCGTGGTGATCGTGCGGTAGAGATCAGTAAAGCGTTTGTTGGTCAGGTTCCGTTCGAACGCGTGCGCACTCCGCAGGTGTGCTTTGCCGGCATGATGACTTACGATGGCGATACCAATTTGCCGCCGCGTATTTTAGTGACGCCGCCGCTTATCGACCGCACGCTCGGTGAATATCTGGTGGCGAGCGGCGAGCGGCAGCTCGCGTGCAGCGAGACGCAAAAATTTGGTCACGTGACGTATTTTTGGAATGGCAATCGCAGTGGCTATTTGGACCAATCGCTAGAAACCTACATTGAGGTTCCGAGTGACCGCATTTCTTTCGATCAACGTCCATGGATGAAAGCGGCGGAAATAACCGATGCGGTTATTAGCGGACTCCAGGCGAAACCCTATGGCTTTGCGCGTCTCAATTACGCCAACGGCGATATGGTCGGACACACGGGCAACTTTGACGCGACTCGCTTGGCTGTCGAAGTGGTCGACTTGGCTCTCGCACGTTTGTTGCCAGCGGTCAAGGCGCTTGGCGGCGTGGTCATCGTTACCGCTGACCACGGCAACGCCGATGAGATGTACGAGTTGGATAAAAAGGGCGGCGTGAAGATTGAGAACAACCGTCCCAAGTCCAAGACCAGCCACACGCTCAATCAAGTTCCCGCCATCATTTACGATCCGCAATTTACGGGCGAATACCGACTTGATGCCAGCGTGGCGAAACCTGGTTTGGCAAACGTTGCTGCTACGGCCTTGTTTCTTATGGGCTATCAGGCTCCAGATGGGTATGAGCGCAGCTTTATTACCACGGCGTAACTCACCAGGGCCTCAATTGAGTCTAGGCGTTCAAGCGTTTCTATAACGGCTCATCATCGCTCCTTGCGCGAAGACGGGGCTATGAGGTAGACTTGGTCGTCCACCTAACCGGGGTGGGTTATGCAATGAGGCCATTCCCTTGAATACTTTTGACTCAGTGACCTTTGATGTGCTGCAAGCTAACGTTGAGTTGTTGGCTGAAAATGAACGACTGGACATGGAGCGTCGTCGATTACTTGAGTTAGATCAGATAAAAACTGATTTCCTGGCTCGGGTAAGTCATGATCTGCGCACACCATTGAACAGTATCATTGGTTTTTCCGACCTCATCACCGGCGGAGTCGGCGGCCGCGCTAACAAGAAGCATTCTGAGTTTATCGCTGCGATTAATCGAAATGGCCACGCTTTATTATCGATGATCAACGAACTGCTGGATCTTAGCAGTTTAGAATCAGGAAATGTACGCTTGCGAGTAGAGGCGATCCCATTGCAAACATTGCTGGGAGATTTGAAGGCGGCGACTCAACCGTTACTCGCAAGCGCCGGCATTGATGTTCTGTGGCCGACTGAGGAATCATTAGTAGGAAAAAATGCGGCGGTTGATCGTCGTCGAGTCGTGCAAGTATTGGTAAACTTGGTCGATAACGCGCGGAAATTCACACCACGTGGAGGCAAAGTAGAAGTCGAAATAGATAGTGATGAACAGGAGATTCGCCTAGTGGTTGCTGACACCGGCCCAGGCATTCCGGTGAGCGAAAGCGCGCGCATATTTGCGCCATACTACCAGCGTCCGAATGGCATTGCCGCTGGTGCTCAAGGTGTTGGGTTGGGATTGGCGATCGTGAAGAGCATTGTCGAGCACCATGGTGGAAAAATTGCACTCGAAAGCGGCACGGGTAAAGGCTGTCGCTTTAAAATTACTTTGCCCAATCGCCCAGGGTCATGGGCGCAAGATCTTTTATCAAAGTCGCCCGAATCCCAAGCGCAGGATGGGTAGTCACATGACGATTACACCGCAGGGAAATCCATTACAACATTTCGCGACCCCAGAGCGGCACCGTATTTTAGTGATAGAGGACATGCCCGCGTTGCAGGCCCATATAGCTGAAACGTTGGCCGAATTGGGTGAATCGGTGGTTGTGCATAAGGCGAACGATGGGCGCGAAGCGTTGCAGATGATCGATCAGGCAACCGAGCCTTATCAGCTTATTATGTGCGACATCATCATGCCTCGCCTTGATGGTGAAGCCGTGCTAACGGAATTACGTCGCAGAGATTATCCCGCAGCAGTAATCATGCTGACCGCACTTGGGCAAGACGACATGATCGTCCGCTGCTTGCGGCAGGGGGCGTGCGATTATTTGGTGAAACCAGTTGGAATTGATGAATTAACTGCGGCTGCAGCGAATGCCCTTCAGCACATGCCGCTCGTCGGCCGTACACTAGAGGTCGAGTACGACCCGCATGGTTGGTTTGAAGTTGCTGGCGAAAGTGACCCCGCGATTTTGTACAAATACCGTCGATTCCTTGGCTTACTTGATAAATTTAAGATTCCAGAACCTGCCGCTAGCGAAGTCCGTCTTGCCTTGGAGGAACTCGGTCGCAACGCGATTGAATGGGGCAATCACAATGATCGGGCGAAGAAAGTTCGTTTCGGTTGCCGCATTCTGCCGGGTAAAATCATCGTTTATATCGAAGACGAAGGCGCTGGCTTTGACCCTAATAACGTTCCTGATCCCAGCATTGACCCACTGGGGCACTTAGAAAATCGCAAGGCCATGGGCAAACGTCTCGGCGGCTACGGCATTCATTTGATTAAACATTTGATGGATAAACTCATTTACAACGCACGCGGGAATCGCGTGGTGGCGATTAAATATTTAGACAAGAGTTCTTAGCCAACTCAGTGCTATAAAGTTGACTCGCGAAATATTCACGAGTCGTTTTTTCCTGCATTTTTAGAATCCCAACGAGTTTCTAACAGGCAGGCCAAGCGCGTTTTCATGTCACGTCCTCCAATCCGCGCCTCCCATTTTGCGGGGAATGAACCTGGACACGGCAGTCGGAATTCAACCTAAACGCGGCAGTAGGAATTCAAATTTCCAACGCAAAGACGCAAAGACACAAAGGAAAGGCAGGGTTTTGAATTCAATTTCGTATGATCAAGGACTTCACCAAACAGATGAATCTTGTTTTTGATGTAAGTCCTTTGCG
>JANMYZ010000586.1:0-3379 GCA_031382605.1 Planctomycetota bacterium
ATCGCCAGCATCACCGCTATCGCACTGCCACCAGGACGCACCTCAGTCGAGGTCATGGATCAGGTGCAACGCGCCGCGCCATTACCACCGGGCTACCGACTTATGGGTGACGGACGTGAAGCCATCACCACGCGTAGCTTAGCGGCGATGGGTGGCATGTTGGCGCTCTCTGTCTTTTTAGTGGTCGTGCTGATGGCCATCCAATTCGAAAGTATCAGCCAACCGCTGTTGGTGATTCTCTCGGTACCGATGGCCGCCGCTGGTGCCTTTCCGGCGTTATATTTTCTTGGGCACGGCCTTGATGTGATGAGCGGCATCGGGCTGGTGGTGCTGATCGGCGTGGCCGTAGCGAACGCCATCGTCTTGGTCACCACCGCCAACCTGCGCCGCGCCCAGGGCCTGGATCCACGCAGCGCCATTGCCGCCGCCGGGCGCGAACGCTTGCGGCCGATTTTAATGACGACGTGCACGTCAGTCCTCGGATTGCTCCCACTCGCCATCGGCTGGGGCGAAGCCGCCGAACTCCGTGCACCATTAGCCGTCGCGGTGATGGGCGGCCTCTGCAGCTCCACCGTTTTGACCTTGGTATCGTTGCCGTCAGTGCTGTTGCTCGCCGCCAGCATCGGACATCGGACATCGGACATATGAGGACATGAGAGAATGCCTTGCTCACCACCGCACTTCGTGGGAGCTTTGAGGATATGACCATCCACCTTGCTGACGAAGCGGCGACGAGTCGCCTTGGCCGACTGCTCGCTGGCGCCGTACAAGTCGGCGATGTCATTGCCCTTGATGGCCCGCTGGGGGCGGGAAAAACCACGTTGGTGCGCGCTTTGGTCGCTGAACTAGGCGGTGATCCGACAGAGGTCGCCAGTCCGACGTTTACCCTGCTCAATCGTTATGAAGCGCGGATGCCAGTGGTGCACGTCGACGCGTATCGCTTATCCGGTCCGGCTGCGCTTGCGGGGTTGGGTTTCGATGAATTGATGGAGGACGGACTCGGCATCGTTGAATGGGCGGAGCGTGTCGCCACCGCGTTGCCGGTTGCTTATACCTGGCGCGTGTCGCTCAGTCATCGCCTTGATGGTCGCGAGGCGGAGGTCGCACCGCCAACAGGCCGATCAGTTCCGTGGTTGCACAACGCCGTGGTGCCATGAGCGTGATCGTCAGCATCAGTTTACACATTTTACCGAATGTAAGGTTTTCATGAACTCTGATACCGGCGTCCCGCTGTCCGATCCTACTCCGACGACGGCAGCGCCGTTTCTGAACGCGCAGTCACCACGTACGCCGGTGGTCGTGGCGACTGTTGGTGCGATCGTCCATTTGGAAGGCGCTCCAGGCGGAGGTGATCCCTTGGTCACCGCGTATGCGAATCGCTTTCGTGCCACCTGTGCGATGCGAACATTTTCGTGGGGCTGGCTGCTACTGGGAATCGTCACTGCGCTGATCGGCGGCATGGTGTTTGGTGCGTTAGTCGGACCGGAATTTATCCTCGATAAAGATCGTCCGGCTTTTGCTCATCTGGCAAATCGTCTGATGGGGAATCCGTGGGCGGTACTGGCGGGCATGACCGTGGCGGCATTCATCACCAGCACGTTGGGCGTAGTGCTGAATCGCAAGAGCGTTCCCTGTGGCCAAGAACCGTGGATTGGATTTCTTGTCGCCGTGATGATTTATCTGCCGATCTACGATCCGCTGGTCGCTCTTGGGGTCATTGGTGGCGGATTGACGTTGGTGTACGTCGTGACGATTAGCTTCCGCCTGTTGGCCATGGTGCTGGGTGGAAAACGCGGAATTCATCATGACGTTTTAGCTGAACCCGCCGCAGGCTGGCCAGTCTACACCGTACTCGTGCCGCTGTACAAAGAGCGCAATGTGGCGCGAAACATTTTAATATCACTGAACAAGTTAGACTACCCGCATGACAAACTGGATGTGAAATTCCTGCTCGAAGCCGACGACCCGGATACTCTGCAGGCGTTGAAAGAAGCGGGAATTCCAGCCTATGCTGAAGTTCTAGTGGTGCCCCTGGGCCAGCCCAAAACCAAACCGCGTGCCTGCAACCACGGCCTGGAACGTGCGCGTGGTAAATTTTTGGTGATCTTCGATGCCGAAGATCGGCCCGAGCCGGATCAGTTGAAACAAGCAGTATTAGCTTTTCGGGCGTGCGATAAAAAAGGCGATAAAAAAGTAGTCTGCCTGCAGGCTCAACTCGCGTATCACAATCATCGCCAGAACTTACTGACGCGGTGGTTCGCGCTGGAATATAATGTGTGGTTTCGGCGCTATTTGGACGGCTTGGTGGCGCTCGGCGTGCCGATTCCCCTGGGCGGAACCAGCAATCATTTCCGCATGGATGTGCTGCGCGAACTCGGCGGCTGGGATCCGTTCAACGTCACCGAGGACTGTGATCTGGGCGTGCGCTTGTACATGGCTGGCCACCAAACGCGCACGCTCGACAGCGTGACGTGGGAAGAAGCCAACAGCCGTTTGGGCAATTGGATTCGTCAACGCAGCCGTTGGTTGAAGGGCTACATGATCACCCATTTAGTCTGGGGCCGCCGTCCGTGGATGTTGGTAGTGAAGCTCGGCCCATGGGGCGCAATGGGATTCATTTTGTCGGTGTTGTGCGTGTCGTTTCTGTCAGCAATCAACCTAATCTTGTGGGCTGTTAGCGGCATCTACGCCACGTTATTGGCGATCGATATGTCCAACGGTTTCACCTTATGGGAACTGTTGACCACCCGCGCTTATGAACCCGGTCGCGTCAGCTGGCCAATGATTTTTCAAGGTCGCTATGAAGACCCAACGTTCGCGATGATGAGCCAAGTATTTTTCGCCGCCTCGGTGGCTTTGATCTTGGGCAACGTCGCGTTTATCCTGATCAACTTCATCGCCGGTCGTCGCCCAGGCCAACACGGCCTGCTATTCGCCGCCCTGATTTCACCGCTCTATTGGATCCTCTTAGCCATCGCCGCGTGGAAGGGCCTGTGGCAACTGATTTGGAAACCCCACTACTGGGAAAAGACTGTGCACGGACTAGACGAAGACCAAGGCCCCAAGGGCTGAAGATTTATATAAATCGACACCTGATTTGGGTGAGTAAATTATGACGCTGATATTCCGTTGAGCCGCGTGTCAGTTCTCTCAACCGTGGCATGGGCATCCTGCCCATGGGTTTTATCATTCTTCACCGCCCACCAGCGTTCAACAATGATTCACCAAACACCATCACCCTAAACGCGGCAGTAGGAATTCAAATTTCCAACGCAAAGACGCAAAGACACAAAGGAAAGGCAGGGTTTTGAATTCAATTTCGTATGATCAAGGACTTCACCAAACAGATGAGTCTTGTTTTTGATGTAAGTCCTTTGCG
>JANMYZ010000591.1:0-12859 GCA_031382605.1 Planctomycetota bacterium
TCTTCACGAAGACCAATCAGACAACGCCACTGGCGTACGCGGGTCTCCGGAACATGAACGGTACGTACCTGATCGGTAGCAGACAACTTCGCCAAAAGATCAGCATCATGACGATCCGTTTTGGTTGAACGATTGCGCCACACTTCATCCCTGGGATTTACCACCTGAATATCAAGCACGAAGGCCCAAAAAGCCACGAGCAACTCGGCGGGATGTCTTCGGATGTCCTCATCCTTTCTGCACGGGAGCGGACTACGGATGATTTCTTTGTTTAACAACACTTTCTCGTCCGCCCCGTGACCTTGATGTTAGTGGACCATGGACTTTTTTAACCACTAACCAAGCTATCTGCCCTGCGACCTCCATGTTTCCATACTGGACCTTGGACCCATAGAGAAAAATACGGAGTTATTATGAAACATTACGCCCTGCTATTCTATTTTATATTCGGCATGAATATATTTGCGGCAGATGCCGCAGATAAAAGTAACTTAATGCCAAAAGACGACAACGAAGACAGCCTTGCAGTTGAGTATCCAGCTAAATTAGATAAATATAAAAAAATAAATGAAATTCCTAATGGTTTTCTTGGTGAATGGCAAAGCCAGCACCAAGCCAAAAGAAAATTCATTATTGATAAGAAATCGATTCGTAACGTTGATTCCAAGGACAATAGTGTGGGCAACAGATCTATTGTCCTTGGAATTTATTCAATATCAGAAACTCAGATTGCGGTAAGGCTAGATAACGAAACGATTAGAATACTTCGGATATTTACAGACGGAATGATATCTAATAAATTTGTAAATGGAAAGGATGTTTCGGCGATACCTTTCAAAAAGATTAAATAGAATGGCCTGACAAGTCGATGTGCCGGAGCCGCCTTCCACGTTTAATCCGCTGCCTAACCAATCACTACACGGGAGCGGGCCACGTACGCTTTTCTTGTTTCCTAAAACCGCTTCGCCCGCCCCGTGACCTCAATGTCATACCGCTCATCTGCTCTTGTTGTTGGTTTCCGAACAGCGTTTTTCGTATCGCGCGTATTCGGTGCGCGTTTCGTGAAAGGGATGCGTGCTATTTCCGACTGCGTCGTTGACGTGGTCGGCGGATGTTGGGGGCCACGCTTGGGTCCAGTGCGCGGATCAGTTTGCCAAGGTGGGCGAATGGTGCTCGTTGGGTGAGCCAGTCGACGGTGAGCAGTGAGATGCCAGCGGTTTCGGCGGTTTCGGCAAATGGTTGCGATCAGCGGTGCCAGTGGGTCATCGTTGATCGCTTGAATCTTTTTATTGTGCATTGCCGTTAGCTGTACGTGCCTGCCCGGCCTGTCTCTGTTGCCTGGGCAATATTGTGTGACCACGGAGCATTTTCCGGTGTGCATCAGCCCATCATTTTTAAGCAGAACGGTTAATCGTTCAGGCTTGATTGACCAGCCCTACTCGCGCTCGCCGACAATCTCGCAACTTTCACCGGATCACGAAAACGGGTCGTTCCTTGCCAGTGGTCAAATGCATAGCGTTGCTTCACCCTAAAAACGGCAGAAGGAATTCAAACTTCCACCGCTATACCCCGTTGGGGCACTTAGGCGCAAAGACCCGAAGAAAAGCAAAGCTTTGAATCAAAATTGAGATGATCAATCGCTTCACCAAACGGGTGAAGCTTGATTTGACGGTAAGTCCTTTGCGCTCTTGGCGGCTAAGTGCCCCAACGAGGTATAGCGGTAAAATGACTTTCTACTGCGTTTTCTAGGTTGAAGCACATCACTCAAAACAAAAGCTTACCAGCCGCCAATCACGAGTGCGCTGACCGGGTCTAGCGGTACGCCGCCGATAACGGTGCGGGAAATCCAGTTCATTCCTGCTGGTGACGCGACTTCGTTTGGAACTTTAAGGCGATAGACCAAGAGAAAAAATGGGCGGCATTCCGGTAAGGTGTCGTCGTTGCAGTAACCGATCATTTCGACCGTGCCGTTGCTGATGCCGAGCATGGTGCGGCCCGCGACCAGGGCGAGTTGGCGTAGCGCCACTAGGCCAGGCCCCAAATGGCCGACCTCTGGCGGAATCGGCGTGGAATGCAGGACCACGCCGTGGCTGTCGATCAGCACTTGCTCGACGCCGTCTTGCGTACGCGTTACGACCACACCAAGACGAACTTCTTTCGCATCAAAATCGTTCGCTAAAGCAGTGGGGGCAGCGAACCACGTATCTTCTGCCAGAGACGCCAGGATCTGCAAATCGATCTGACGAGTGAAGCCGTTAATGCGAAACAGCTCTCGCCGTGGCATCGCCAAAACTAAGTGGGCATCTTCCACGATTAGCGCCGAACTCGTAGCCGTTCGGCAGCGACGATAGTGGCAAGGTCATCGACGGCATGGTCCAAATCACGGTTGATAATGAGGTAATCGTAACGATCCCACACTCCCAGTTCGCGATCGGCTTCATTCAAACGACGACGGATGGCTTCTTCGGTTTCCGTGCCGCGACTGCGTAAACGGCGTTCGATTTCAGCTCGATCCGGCGGCACCACGAAAATGTGCAACGCCCCTGGGAAAGTTCCGCGAATGGTGAAAGCGCCTTGAACATCAACGTCTTTGATCACGCTGCGTCCGGCCGCAAGATGCGAATCGACGAACGTGCGCGGCGTGCCATAGCTATGCTTGCCGAACACTTGCGCGTGTTCGAGGAGCTGATTGTTCTCGACCCGCTCAGCGAATGCTTCTTCGCCAACAAATAAATAATCGACGCCGTCGCGCTCCGTGCCTCTGGGTGGACGCGTGGTCACGCTCAGACAACGGACGAAATCCGGATAGCGCTCAACAAACCGCTGCATCAAGGTGCTTTTGCCCGCGCCGCTCGGCCCCGACAACACCACAAATAGCGCAGCAGGTCCATGGACAGGAAACCGAGTGACAGGCATGCGTGGGGAAGTTAGCGGGGAGCTTGGCAGCGACAACCAGTTGCGCGGTGTTACTCCATTCGATTCTGACCGCCAAGTCTTTGGAGCGCCGTGCAGCGCTGAGGCCCGCTTGCCGCATTCCGCCAGCGATCTACGGTGCCGCGCTTATCTGATTGCGCATCACTCCCCCAGGTCGCCCATGAACCAGCCCGCCGCCGTCTTCCGCCGTGTCGAATCGCAGGTCAACCTGCCGCAGTTAGAGGAAGCCATCCTGAAACTGTGGGCTGACTTGGACGCCTTCCAAGAATCCAACCGCCGCCGCGAAGGCGCCAAAGGCACGGGCGAATTCGTCTTTTACGACGGCCCGCCCTTCGCCACCGGCACACCGCACTACGGACATTTATTGGCTGGCACCATCAAAGACATCGTGCCGCGTTATTGGAACATGCGCGGCAAACACGTCGACCGCCGCTTCGGCTGGGACTGCCACGGCCTGCCGATCGAAAACCTCGCGCAAAAAGCACTGAACCTCAACGGCACGCCCGAGATCCGCGCGCTCGGCATCGATAAGTTCAATGAACAATGCCGCTCGATGGTGCAAACCTACGTCGCCGAGTGGCGCAAAACCGTCACGCGCATGGGCCGCTGGGTCGACTTCGATAACGACTACAAAACCATGGACCGCGATTTCATGGAGTCGGTGTGGTGGGTATTCAAACGGCTGTGGGATTCCAAAGACGCTGATGGGAAGTCTCGCGTTTACAAAGCGCATCGCATCATGCCGTATAGCTGGAAACTGACCACGCCGTTGTCGAATTTTGAGGCGGGGAATAACTATAAAGATGTGCAGGATCCGGCGATCACGGTGCGGTTTAAAGTTCGTAATGTCGCATCACCGTTGATGGAGCGCTGTCGTGAAAAATCGCCAGATGTTTTCACCGCGATCAATGAGGGGCGTTGTTACCTCTTGGCGTGGACGACTACGCCTTGGACTTTGCCTGAAAATCTCGCGTTATGCGTCGGCCCTGACGTTGCCTACCAATGGATTGAAGACGCTCAAACCAAAGACGTCTACCTGATGGCCAAAGATCGCGTGTCGGCGTTCTATAAAAAACCAGAACTGTATCGCGTCCTGGCTGAACCTATTGGTGCCGTGCTCGCTGGCCTTTCATACGAGCCGCTATTTCCGTACTTCGCGCAGCAACCAAATTCATTTCGCCTGCTGATTGATTCCTTCGTCACCACCGGCGACGGCACCGGCATCGTGCATCTCGCCCCCGCCTATGGCGAAGACGACTATCGCGTCTGTCGCGCCGCAGGTATCGACCTCGTCGATCCACTTGATGAAGAAGCCAAGTTCACCGCAGAAGTTCCTGAATACGCCGGTCAGTTCTGCAAAGACGCCGACAAGGCGATCATCAAACGTTTGAAAGACGAAGGCAAACTCGTTCACCAGTCGACCATCGTTCACAGCTATCCATTCTGCGAACGCACCGATACCCCGCTGATTTACCGCGCGATCGAAGCGTGGTACGTGCGCGTTGAGGATCTGCGCGACAAACTCGCGGCCAACAATGCCAAGATTCGTTGGGTGCCGGAAACCATTGGCTCGAATCGTTTCGGTAATTGGCTGAAGGAAGCCAAAGACTGGAACATTTCGCGTAATCGTTTCTGGGGTTCGTGTTTGCCAATCTGGGTCAACGTTGCTGATGCGAGCGATACGTTCTGTGTTGGTTCAGTGGCGGAGTTGGAAAAACTTTCCGGCCAGACCATCACCGATCTGCACAAACATCACCTCGACAAAGTAGTGATCATCAAAGACGGCAAGACCTACCAACGCACGCCCGAAGTGCTCGACTGTTGGTTCGAATCCGGCGCGATGCCGTATGCGCAAGTGCATTGGATGGGTGGCGCAGATGGCAAACAAGCGCCGCCGGTATTTCCTGCGCAATTTATTGCTGAAGGACTCGATCAAACGCGCGGCTGGTTCTATACGCTGTTAGTTTTATCGACCGCGCTGTTCGACAAACCCGCGTTCCAAAACGTGGTGGTCAATGGACTGGTGCTGGCCGAAGACGGCCAGAAAATGTCGAAGTCGAAAAAGAATTACCCCGATCCGCACGTGGTGCTCGATACCTACGGCGCTGACGCTCTGCGCGCGTATTTAATCGATTCGCCCGTGGTACGCGCTGAGCCACTGAAATTCAGTGAAGCTGGGCTGAAAGAAATTGTCCGCACGGTGGTGCTGCCGTATTGGAACGCGCTGTCATTCTTTACCACCTACGCTGCCGCCGATGGCTACGATCCACGGACGTGGACGGCGAAACCAGCCGCGCAGCGTCATCTGCTCGACCGCTGGGTTCTTTCCGTACTGCAATCATTGGTGCGTGATGTGAACGTCGAAATGGAAGCGTATCGGCTGTACGCGGTAGTGCCGCGCTTGGTGCGTTTCATCGATGATTTAACCAACACCTACATTCGCTTTTCACGCACGCGGTTCTGGGGCAAGGATGGCCGCGATGCGCAAGCCGACGCCTATGCGTCGTTGTATCAAGTGCTCACCACCTTCGCCAAAGTATTGGCACCGTTCATGCCGTTTTTGACTGAAGAAGTGCATCAACGTCTGGTGCGTTCGGTCGACTCAACTGCGCCCGCCAGCGTTCACTGGTGCGATTTCCCGCAAGCAGATGCGGCGTTGATCGACGCGGCGTTGGAGCGCGAAATGGCACTGGCGGAAACCGCAATTTCGCTTGGGCGCAAATTGCGTGAAGACCATAAACTGAAAGTCCGCCAACCGCTGCCAACGGTGACTATTGTCTCGCGCGAGGCAGCGGTGCAGGGCGCGGTCGAACGTCTCGGCAGCATCATCGCAACCGAACTCAACGTCAAAGCCGTGCGTCAATCGCACGATGAAGCGGCGTTCTGTGCGCTCTCCGTCAAACCGAATTTGAAGGTCTTGGGCAAACGCTGCGGTCCGAAATTGAAAAGCATCAGTGCGGTATTGTCTGGCTGGTCTTTCGCCGAAGTTGCGGAACTCGAAGCGGGTCGCTCCATCATCGTCGATGGCGAAGTCATCGGCAAAGACGACTTGCTGTTAACGCGCTCACCCGTTGCTGGCGCAATCACCGCCAGTCTTGGCGCGGTGACCGTGGCGCTCGATACGGCGGTTACGCCGGAATTGATGCGCGAGGGTTTGGCGCGCGAATTCATCAGCGTGGTACAACAGGCGCGCAAAGATGCCGGATTGGAAGTCAGCGACCGCATCAAACTGGGATGGTCGAGTGACGACGCCGAAGTGGTCGCTGCTATTTCGACGCACAATGCTTTCATCGCCGACGAAGTCTTGGCGGTGAACTTTAACCAAGACGCCACCGCCGCCACCGCAGCGGAACTCAATGGGCGCGCCGTAAAGATTTCATTAACGAAAGCTTAACCCTAAGAAACGCTTTTATGGTCGAGCTGTGCTTGACGCACTCTCGTAAACGAGCGAGAGCGCGGGTAACACCTGTGGGAGTTGGTCGTTTCCCCCTCTGGCGCGCCGTCACACAAGAAATAGAAATCCGCGCAAATACTTACCCTGACACTCATTCAACGATTGGATTACGCTCATGCCTATACCTCACTCTTGGACTTTTTTTCGCGCCGGTGGGCTTGATCAGGTGCTCTTCGAAACCGCGGATGATTTCCGTAATTTGAGTAAGCTCGATCAAAAATTATGGGTGGCGCTGACTTGCCCAGTAAAGGGTCTGCAATTCGACGCCCGCACGTTGGAGCTGATTGATGGCGACAAAGACGGTCGTGTGCGTGCGCCGGAAGTGATCAGTGCCGTCGACTGGACCTGCGCGTTGCTGAAAGATCCTGCGGAGTTGAAAAAAGGCACCGACGGCCTGCCGCTGAGTTCCATCAACGACAGCACCGTCGCTGGTAAAGCGCTGCTCGCTTCAGCGAAACAGGTGCTGACCAATCTTGGTAAGCCAACGGCCACGGTCATCACGGTCGCTGATATTAGCGACAGCGTGAAGTTATTCACCGACACCATGTTCAATGGCGATGGCATTATCATCGCGGAAGCCGCCGAAACGCCCGCGCTCAAGCAAACTATTGCCGATATCATTTCTTTGCATGGCGCGGTTATCGACCGCAGCGGAAAGCCCGGAATTGACCAAGCCAAAGCCGATGCCTTTTTCGCTGACTGCGGCGCGCTGGCCGGATGGCTGTCTGCCTCACCTCATGCGAAAATTCTCGGCGACGCAACTCCAGCCGCCCACGCCACATTCATGGCCGTTAAGGGCAAGATTACTGATTATTTTTCACGCTGCCGCTTGGCTGCCTATGATCATCGCGCGGCAAATGCGCTGAATCGCGCGGAGAAAGATTACCTCGACTTCGCTGCCAAAGATCTCTCCATCGCCACCGATGAAGTCGTTGGTCTGCCGCTGCAACGCATCGAACCCAGTAAATCGTTGGGCTTGCTCGATGCGATGAATCCAGCGTGGAGCGATCGCATCACCGCATTTCACCAAGCCGTCATTACCCCCGTTTTCGGCGCGGACAAAAAATCCCTCACCGACGCCGAGTGGGGCCAGCTATGCGCTCGCTTCGTTCCGTATGATGAATGGTTGGCCTCCAAGAAAGGTCTGGCCGTAGAGAAACTCGGCGCCGACCGCGTCAACGCGATCGTTTCGGCTGGCGACCAAGCCGCTATATCGGCGCTGATTGCTCAAGACTTAGCGGTTAAAGAGCAAATTGGCGGCTTCGGCGAAGTCGAACGATTGGTGCGAAATTACCGTGATCTTGGCGTCTTGCTGCGCAATTTCGTCAATTTTTCTGACTTTTATGACCTGACCAAAGAATCCATTTTTCAAGCGGGCACACTCTACTTGGATCAACGTTCATGCACGCTCTGCGTGCGCATCGATGACGCCGCAGCGCACATGCCACTTGGTTCGCTCGGTAAAGTTTACATCGCGTACTGCGCCTGTTCGCGTGCGAGCGGCGAAAAAATGACCATCGCTGCCTGCGTGACCCAAGGCGACGGCGATTATCTGATGGTCGGACGCAACGGCCTGTTCTATGACCGTCAGGGTCGTGACTGGGACGCGACGATCATCAAGATCATCGACAATCCCATCAGCGTCCGTCAGGCGTTTTGGTCACCGTATAAAAAGTTCGTACGCTTCATTGAAGAACAAGTCGCTAAGCGTGCGGCGAGCGCGGACGAAGCCGCCACCAGCCGCTTACAAGGTGCCGCGTCGACTGCTGTTGACACGGCGCAAAGCGGCAAGCCACCAGCGGAAAAACCAAAATTTGAGGTCGGCACGGTTGCTGCCCTCGGTGTCGGCCTCGGGGCCATCAGCGGAGTAATGACCACTATCGCACTGAGCTTTTTAGGTCTTGGTTTTTTGATGCCACTTGGTGTCTTGGCAATTATTTTGCTTATTTCCGGTCCATCAATGTTGATCGCATGGCTCAAGTTACGTCAGCGCACGCTTGGTCCAATTTTAGAAGGCACCGGTTGGGCCATCAACGGCCGGGTTAAAATTAATATCCCGCTCGGGACATACCTGACCGACGCCAAGCAACTACCACCAGGATCGAAACGTATCCTGAGCGACCCGTTCTCTGACGAAAAACAAAAGCAGCGCCAGAAAAATATCACCATAACCGTGGTCGTTGGCCTACTGATTGCGGCTGCGGTGTGGTGGCAGTTCGATTGGCTGAAGAGCCAATATCATGCGTATGTCGGTTCGCCCAAACCCGCCGTTGAGAGCGCAGTCGTTCCGCTGCCAACCGCGACGACAACGGCTCCTGCCGTGACTGCCCCGATCGCTCCGGCGACTGAGGCAGCCAAGCCAGCCACGCCAGCACCATGAGCTCGCCGGCCCCCGATTGCACCTTACGCAACGCCGACAATCAACCCGTCACGTTGTCGTCGCTGTGGGCTAAGGGGCCGCTTCTGCTGATTTTTTATCCCGGCGACGAAACCCCGGTGTGTACCGCGCAATTGTGCGAATACCGCGACCGCTGGGTCGACTTCACCGCCGCCGGAGTTCAGGTCGTCGGCATCAATCCCGCAGGCCCTGAACGCCATCAGAAATTCGCTGCACATCACCGCTTTCAATTTCCCTTACTCGCTGATCCAGACAACACCTGCTGTCGCGCATACGGCGCCAAAGCGTGGTACGGCACCAAGCGCATGGTCGTGCTGATTGACCAACACGGAAAAGAACGCTGGCGCGATGTGACACTACCTTTTCTGCGACCAAAGGCAGACGCCTTGCTCGCTGCTGTCAAACAACATTTGGCGTAAAAATATTAAGAAAGACTGATTTAACAGGAGGCCGCGGAGGCGCGGAGGGAAATCGGATTGGATACAAAACAGCACAATCGCCAGTTGAATGAGTGCGTTCTTTGCCTCTGCGCTTCTGCACCTCTGCGCTCTCCTGTTCAATTCTGTCTTTTCAACCTAAAAACCGCGATGGATAGAACCCAGCCCAGCGGAGCCGGAACCAAAGCGAAAGCAAAGATGGGAGAAGTACTCACCCCAGCCCAGCGGAGCCGGAACCAAAGCGAAAGCAAAGATTGGAGAAGTACTCACCACAGAGGGCACAGAGGGCACAGAGGAAAATCAGAATGCCTTTCTCTGTGCCCTCTGTGTCCTCTGTGGTTTAGCCCTTCCCCTGCATTCTTTCCTTTCGTACGTGCAGCGATTTCTTCGGATAGCACGGAGAAATTGAACCTTAGTACTACAGAGACCCAGAGAACCAGAGCAGTGAAAGAATTAGCCTTTTTTAACGATCAACCAAAAGTTTTCCGCTGTTTCGACGTAACGTCTTGTCTCTTCCTCTGGTGCTCTGGTTCTCTGTGTTCTATCGCTGGGTTTAGGTTCAATCAGTTGATCCCCTTTTTCAAACGGTTCCTTATGCTCAATCTTTTCATCGACGCTGATGCCTGCCCGGTAAAAGAAGAGGCCTATCGCGTTGCCAAGCGCCATGGCATGACCGTCAGCGTGGTCGCCAATCAATGGATGAACATGCCGAACGATCCCAATATTCGTTTGGAGGTCGTCGATGATGGCTTTGACGCTGCCGATAATTGGATCGCCGAATACTGTGAACGCGGCGACATCGTCATCACCGAAGACATTCCCCTCGCGGCTCGTTGCCTCGCCAAAGGCGCACGCGTCCTCACCGGGCGCGGCAAAATTTACGACGAAAATTCCATCGGCGGCGCTGTCGCCGGCCGCGAATTGATGCAATACCTCCGCGAAGCCGGCACCATCAACGGCGGCCAAAAGCCACTGCAGGCCAAAGACCGCATGGAATTCATGCAAGAGCTGGACAAAATGATGGTCGCGGTGCGAAAGTTCGGGTGAGGCTGAGGCAAGGCTGAAACCGTTAAGGTTCGTGTTTGCTCGTAGCGAAGTGCCTGAGGCTGGTGACGGCTTAGCGGCAACGACATTCGCTCGGGTTTTCAGCTCTGCTTTTTAGGATGAAAAGGCCTCGATTTTACGAGTAATTCATTGGTTATGATGCTTAGGCACGGTTTTGACGCGGCACCCTTGACTCAGAATGGGTGGACGACAGTATCCCGCCCCGTCAACGGAGACGTTTATGCATTTGAAGATTCGCGTCAGTTCTACCAAGCGTCGCCGCATGAACGGCTTTCGCCGTCGCATGAAGACCAAGGCCGGTCGCATCATCATGAACCGTCAACGCCGTCTCGCGAGCGGTAAGCCCAAACACAATCGTAGCCTCGCCTCCAAGGGCAAAGGCAAGAAGGTCGCTCCGGAATAAATTTATTGAGTCCACCTCGGCCTCAATAAATCCGCGATCAAACTCCTGCACCCTCGCCTACCCGGCGGGGGTGCAGCATGTCTAGATATCAGCTTAAAAGTATTGGTCCTCGTCATCGGTGATGGAAACAGGGCTGGGCAAAAAAAGTTTTATCTCAACGCTAACTGGATCTGAAGGCGAGGCGCACCCACCACGGGCAGGATGCCCGTGTCACTGATTTCCTTGTGGCACGGGCATCTTGCCCGTGATCTGAAGCTATGGTACCCGAGCTATGATCAGACGGAAAACAAGCTACAAAGATGGCGATACCGGCGGCGCTGTTGGCGGTAACGGTGCGAATGACGCAGGCGGAGCACGCTTCATCGTCGTTGGAGCCGGGACAGCTTTCGGCTGCGTCGGCCCATTAAAACGACAGGCAACCGTCACGCCTTCCTTTAGCCAGGCTTCGACGCAATCCGCTGCGGCGTTGATCATCACGGCCACTTCGTTTTGTTCGGCTGCGGTAAAACGTCCCAGCACATGATCGATCTGATCCTGGGCGGGACTACCGATGCCGACTCGTAGACGCGGGTAGGCTTTGCCGATGCGCGCTTCGATATCTTTGAGCCCGTTGTGGCCGCCCGCAGTTCCCTCTGCTCGCAGACGTAGATGTCCGAGTGGTAAATTGATGTCATCAACCACCACCAACAAATCAGCCGGCGCTAATTTGTGGAACGCCAACGCTGCCTGGGCCGATTCGCCACTTAAATTAACAAACGTCTGCGGCTTGAGCAGCAATGCCCGCTCGGCGCCAAGGCTTTCTGGCAAGCGCCAGTCGCACACCTTGGCATTCCAGCGTTTCGACCAACCCTCCAAACGATGTCGACGTGCGAGAGCATCCATTACCATAAACCCGCAATTATGCCGGGTTTGATCGTAATTAGGACCAGGATTACCGATGCCAAGGACGACGCGCATGACGGCATCGTGTGGCAACGGCGCGTTTGATAAAGACGCCGATTTTCTCAAGGAGCGCAACCCACCGAGTCAAAGCAAAAGCGAATGCAGTGATCCGCCTCGTCAGGCGCTCGCGTTAGACCTCAAAGGCACGTCAATCACTCCATAAATTTTTACTCGCTGGCATCCTGTTTTATTCCGCTTTTCACCACACACTTTATAAGCATCTGTCCCGCTTCTGTCTCTCTCCTCGCTCTCTCCTCTCTCTCTCCTCGCTCTCTCCTCACTCTCTCCTCGCTCTCTCCTCACTTTTCACAGGAACACACCATGCGTTTTCTCTTTGTCGCCACCGCTCTTTTTGCTTTCACCACCAGTACCATCGCACCGCTAATGGCATTGGATGTTGGCGACAAGGCGCCCTCCCTCGAAAAAATTAGCTGGGTGAAGGGCAAGGCTGTCAACACCGGATCCGTGGTTACCGTCGTCGAATTCTGGGCCACCTGGTGCGGCCCCTGCGTCAAGGGCATCCCGCATCTCACCGAGTTGCAGAAAAAATATCACGCCAAAGTGAATATCGTCGGTCTCAGCAACGAAGACGAAGCCACCGTGAAACCATTCGTCACCGACATGGGTGCGAAAATGGACTATCACGTTGGGATGGCTGATGAAGCAAGCTACAGCACCTACATGGAAGGAATCGACGGTATTCCCCATGCTTTTTTGGTCGATAAGAGCGGTATCGTCGTTTGGCAGGGCCACCCAATGAGCATTGATGGCCCTTTGAGCGAAGTTATTGCTGGCACCTTCGATCCGGCCAAGTTTGCCCTCATCGATGAGACTGAGAAAAAAGTTCAAATGCTCTTGGATGGTCAAAATCCGGATATTATCGGCGCTTTAAAGGCCATCGACGAGCTCTACGCCCTTGATCCTGTTAATGAATTCGCCATTTCGGTAAGCATGCAGATTAGCAAAATCGACAAAAAACCTAAACTACTCCGCGATACCTTGATGCGATTAACCAAGGTTAATGTCCCGGTGGACTTCGCCAACAGCTTGGTTTCTGAGCGCGTCGCCGATGTCGACTTACCGAGCCGAAACATGGATATGCTGTTCATCTTAATGGATCGCGCGTTGAAGTCAGAACCAAGCAACGTCAAACTTATCGACACCAAAGCGCGCTTGTTCGCCGCGATTGGCTTGCTGGATCGGGCCATCGCTCTGGTGCAAGAAGC
>JANMYZ010000593.1:0-17610 GCA_031382605.1 Planctomycetota bacterium
CCAACACAGCGAGCACATCATCAATGGCGGCTGGTTCGCCGCTGGCACCCAGACCGCGCAAAATTGCGGCGCGCAAACGCTGATTCCAACTATCGCGCTTCAGCCATGAACGCAGCACCGGCGTCGCACCAGGACGTTCGACAGCCCCACGTGCGGCCAGCAGTTCACCCATCGCTAATTCACTGGATTCACTCGCGGCGAATCCTTCGAGACGTTCGGCCACCACCGCATCATCGCGGAATGAACCGAGTGCCTTGGCCACCGCGCGGCGCAAACGCGGTTCAGGCGTGTGCGCAAAGAGCGCGAGCAACGCATCACGCGCTTCGACACCACGCACCGCGCCGAGAGCGACGATGGCTTCACTACGCAATAATTCCGGCTGGCCTTCTGCTGCTGCCGCTGCCAGCCCGGTGATCAGAGCCGTGGTCGGATACTTGCGCGACAACACTACCGCCGCACGAGCACGGCCATTGGTGGCAAGACGTTGATCCTGCATGCGCGCCAGCAATTCATCAACGCTGCCATCTTCCTGCCACTCCGCTGGTAATTGTCCCGCTGGATCCATCGCCACCCATGTCGGCGCGGTGACGCACGCCAGCACCAGCGTCTCTTTTGCGCGCAACAAATCGATAGTTTCACTGCGGACTTCGCTGCCACTCAAAAATGCCACCTCACAACGCAGACGGAAAATCTGCTCCACATCGGTTGCTGCCTGGGTTTGCTCAACATCGATGATCAACTGACAACGAACTGGATCATGACGCCACGCGACTTTCAGTTGCGGATGCCCAGCGCGATACACCCACTGAGCAAAGAACCAATCCATTGGTTCGCCGGTAACCTCTTCTATCGCCTGACGCCAATCGGCGGTTTCCACCAGGCCGTGTGCGTGACGACTGGTGTAGAGTTTCAGCGCCGCGCGAAAACGCTCTTCACCCAGGAAACGACAGAGGTGATGTAAAATCAAACTGCCTTTTTCGTAGGCAACCCGATCAAAAAGTTCGTAGGCATCGGCGTAGCGATTGGTTACCAAGGGACGACGGTAACGACCGCCGTCTTCATCCAGGTACGCCTGCTTATTATTCCACAGTTCCAACGCCAAGACATCCGCTTCGGTGCCGTCGCCACGCGATGCTCGCCACGCCGCTGTGCCGCGCGCTTCCAAGTACGTCGCAAAACTTTCATTGAGCCAAATGTCCGACCACGCCTTCATGGTCAGCAAATCGCCATACCATTGGTGCACCAGTTCGTGAATCACTAAACTATCGATGTCGACGTCTTCGCGCTGCTGCACCGTCGCATCCATCACCCCACGATCGGTGATGGTGGTCAGCGTGGTATTTTCCATGCCACCCCACATGAAACCATGAACCACCACGTGGCCGTAGCGCGACCACACATACGGCACACCAATATAGTCGCCGAGCCAGCGAATAGCGAAAGCGGTGGAGCGGAACATCGCCAACGCGCCGGACTCATGGCCACGCGGCAAGAAATGCGTGATCGGAACTGGTCCGCTGGAATCATCGACCGCAACAAAATCGCAGACAGCGACAATGACCAAATAGAGCACGAGCGCTAGACGCTGGTGAAATACCGTGGTCGCCCAGCCATCACCACGATCGGTGCGCGCTTCTCGTTCACCATTCGCGGCCGCTAGATATTGTGAGCGATGGCGAATGGCGATGCGATAGGTGCTAAAATTATTCGGGCTATCGTAAGCCGGGAACCAATGCGAATGGTCTTCCATCGCGCCTTGCGTCCACGCCATGGCAACACGTTTCAGCGCTGCGTCTGGGGTGATGAAAAACATACCTTTTTGCGGTCTCTTTGCCGCGAACGTGACGCGCAAACGAAATGACGTTCCGGCATCGGCGGGCACCACGATGGTCACTCGACCATCGCTACGGCTGAACTCGGTGGCTTTTCCATCGACGGATGCCGCGCTTATCACCAGATCATGTTGATCGAGTTCGACCGTGCGCCGCGCTTCGCCATGCGTCAGCAATTCAACGTGGTGTTCGACCACGCCCTCCACCCGCTGGCGTTCCACATCAACGGCGATCGACAAGTCGACATGCGTG
The DNA here is from genome assembly GCA_031382605.1 of Planctomycetota bacterium. GTDB lineage: Bacteria > Planctomycetota > UBA11346 > UBA11346 > UBA11346 > BOG-1363. The sequence continues at coordinate 2,085 of JANMYZ010000593.1, forward strand.
ATGCGAAAATGCCGTGGACGAATCCACGTGGGCGGCGTGTCAGCAGGGCAGAAAGGGCGTTGAGCGGCGTCAGACATGGGCGGGAGTGTGTCGACGATTGCGATGCGAGACAACTGGCCGCCGACCAGTCACTGCGCAGGCGTCGAGGAATGCTCTTTCCCGCCTCTTCTTTGAATTCCCTCGCCCAAGAAATCATAAAAATTATGCCACTGCTGAGGATAACGACGAGCCTGTAATTCCAGACGTTTGGCCCAGCGTTGAACGGCCGCGTGCATGACCGCCGCGCGGTCAGCGCGTTTCGTGGGCAGCCGCACATACCACGGAACGTCGACGTGAACTAGATACCGGCGCATGCCAGTCTTCACTAAAAAACCAACTAATATGGGCGCGCCCGTCATCATCGCCGCGTGAAATGGTCCGCTGGGAAAACGCACGCGACTGCCCATGAAATCGACTTCGATCGCTGGCTGATTGCCCATCACGCGATCGCCGAGCATGCACACCATATCGCCAGCGGTTAATGCCGCGTTGATCGCCAGCGATGCGCCAATCCCATCGCGCGGATCGATGACGTGGGTGAAATCGCCACGCAAGTTTTTGTCTGCAATTTTCTGAACAAAAGCCACGTCGTCGCGCACCATCACCACATGAACTCGACCGATATCACCGGCGATGGTGTGAAGCCAATAACTCGACATTTCCCAATTACCGACGTGCGCCGACAACATGATGCAGCCTTGTCGACAACTGCGTATTGCCCGCATGCCGTCGATACCGCTCAATTCGATCACGTAATCGTCAGGCCGCTGCAAAGCCAAGAAACGATCACACATAATGCGGCCAAAACTGGCGAATTGACGATACGCCAACATCCAATGAACGATCGTTCCCGCACGCGGACGTAGCCGACGCCACCAGCTGAGCATGCCGAACTGCCGTCGCCCGCCCAGCAGCATGAAAACTGCGGCGATAATCCATGCGAGAAGCCACGTACCGCGCGCGCCCGCGATTGGCAAACCAGCGAGACAGAAACGAAAGAACGCAGCTCCGCCAAGCGTCCGTCCGCGCCACGACTGAGAACGCGGGATCGCCGCCGGAACTTCAGGCACTGGCGCCAACAACCGCTTGATCGCCATGAATCGCACTCAGTCGCGGCAACACCGTCGCGAGCAGCTCAGCTTGCTCTGGAGCAACCGGCGTCACGCCCGTAAATCCACTGGCATCCAGGTCGTGAACATCGACCTGCGCCGCGCCCAGCAATTCACCAGCGAGGCGCTCAAGTTTGCTCAAATCATTGGTCAACCGCGCGCTAAATGCTGCAAGATCCAACTTTTCATGCAGTGCCTGATTGAGGTCGTACATGAACGGAATGCCGGGAATATCGATGAACGTGGTCGCCACCTGGACCCCGGACTTGTGCCAATCGCGAAACAGTTGCTGCACCGCGCGATTTAAGACTCCTGCGCGATCCAGCAGATCACGGTGGCGGGCAAAGGTCATCACGTTGGTGAGTTGGCCATGAAAGAAAAACGCTGCCGGAATCACCCAATAATACGCGAAGTCCCAAATAATTTTCAGTGACATCACCTTGGCATCGCCCCACAGGTGCATCTGGCCTTCGTACAGCGACAGATGATTTTCAAAGAAGGTGAAATAAATTTTGTCGTAGTAACTGGCAATCGTGCCCACCGGCTCACCGGCCAGATCCTTCATCACCAGTTCGGTGACAAAGGTATTGCCCATGCCAATGTAGTCACTGCCCGGCGAATAGAACGGATCCAGGAAAGCACCGGCTTCACCAATGAGCGCCCAACGCTGATCGCCGGAATACACCTGCTTGCATGAATAAGAAAAATCTTTGTAGCCAAGAAAGTCCTGCACTTGCGCATCGCGACCTTCGCAGTGACGAGCGACTTGCGGCTCATGCGTGCGCAACCAATCCATTGCTTTGTCATACGACGACATGGTCAAAAACGGATGAATATTACCGTCGGCAACGATGCCAACGCTATGACTCCCTGACGACAGTGGAATAAACCACACCCAATATCCACGCCCCATGAAATGCGTGGTCGACAGCCAACGCTTGCCTAAATTATCATTCTGCTTGGCCCACGCGGCGTCCGTCGACCAATCATCAACCTTGACGTGACGATCATAACGCCACCACACGCTATTGGCATTGTGGCCGTGCTTTTTCAGCAAGCCCAGCTTGCGCTTGAGGAACGCCGCACGCCCAGCGCCATCGACCACCCAACGACCGGTGCTCTGCTGCAGCTGCCCATCTGAGCCAACAAAAGAAACCGTGTGCGGAGTATTTCCCTCAGCCAGATCCACCTGCTTCACGCTGGTGGCATCGCGAAAATCGACGCCCAGACGACGGGCCTCTTCGCCAAGGAAATTTTCGAAACGGCCGCGATCAATTTGAAATGATGGCGCAGGGAAAAAGACGTTGCCGCCAAGCTCGGTGCGCTTAGTCAAGTCTTCGCGTTTGCCATCGTCGAAAAAATAACGCAAACCAAGCTTTGGTAATTGGCGTTCCTGAAAATGTGGCAGCAAGCCAAGGAAACGAGTGAAATAACCCGCACCGATTTCGACCGAGGACTCACCGACTTTATGCGCTGCTTCATCAACCGGGTGCGCCATTTTTTCTAACACCAACACGCGAACAGCGGAATTGCGCTGCTTTAATTGCAGGGCCAACGTCAGGCCGGCAAGGCCACCGCCAAGAATGATCACATCGAAATTCGCCGCCGTCATAAAAGCAAAGCCCCTTGGGAACGCGCGGGAGCCTAAATCGGCAAGCGCAGGTGGCCAGCGGACAAACCGTGGCATACAACGGGAAATCAGCGAGAAAAACGCCCATCCCAACTCATTCATTTCATCGCTTATGCCCATCGTCCGCAGGACCATTCAGACTCATTCCAATCCTTATAGTGTTCGTATTGACAGGTGTCAGGACCGTCCCATAGTCCGCCGCCATGAGCCGCGCACTACCTCCCCAGCAGTCGAAAATCCTCCACTATTTTGCCGACGCGCAGAACGAAGGACGACAGCCCAGTCGCGCCGAGGTGGCCATCCACTTCGGCTACGCTTTCCCCTCAGCGGTCAGTAAACATGTCGATGCGCTGGTGCGCAAAGCTTTGTTGTTCGCCGACCGTGAAAAAAAGCGCAACGTCAGTTTGACGGAAGCCGGTTGGGAGGCGATCGGTCGCACACCCGCCAGCAAAGGAGTGCCCATTATCGGCGCCATCGCTGCCGGTGTGCCGATCATGGCCAGCGAGCAACACGCGGGCTACCTCAGCGACATCACTCCGTCACCCGGCCGCTTCGCACTGAAAGTGCGCGGCGATTCCATGATCGACGACGGAATTCTTGACGGCGACTACGCCGTCATCCAACACGGTGGACAAGTCACCGACAATCAAGTTGCGGCCGTGGTCGTCGATGGTGAAGCCACGCTCAAACGCGTACGTTTCTACGACGACCGCATCGAACTCATTCCAGCCAATCCGAAATACCGACCACTGGTCGTGCACAAAGCACTCTCCGCCAGCGTCGAGATCGTCGGACCACTCTCGTTCGTCTACCGCACGATCGCGTAATCATCTTTTCACGCCAATCTCAACCAACACCTCGTACCAGGACCAAACCATGAACTCCCCAGCCTCTAAAACCGACATCAAAGCAGAAAAAAGCGATAAAGCCGAAAAAAGCGGCGATACCAGAACGTTGTCGATGAACTCATCAACCGACCCAGCCAAAAAGAAGGCGCTCGAAGCGGCCCTTGACCAGATCGACAAAGCCTACGGCAAAGGCTCGATCATGCGCCTTGGCCAGTTTGAGAAAATTGAAGTCGGATCCATTTCCACTGGCTGCCTCAGCCTCGATCTCGCCATCGGCATCGGCGGCGTCCCGCGTGGTCGTATCGTTGAAATCTATGGTCCAGAATCCTCCGGTAAAACCACGCTTGCGCTCAGCATCGCCGCACAAGCACAGAAAGAAGGCGGCGTCGTCGCCTTCATCGACGCGGAACACGCGCTCGATCCGACGTGGGCAGAAAAAATCGGCGTCAATCTCAACGACTTGCTGGTCAGTCAGCCAAACTACGGCGAACAAGCGCTCGATATCTGCGATTTGCTGGTGCGCTCCAATTCGGTCGACGTGGTGGTGGTCGACTCGGTCGCCGCCCTCACGCCGAAGGTCGAACTCGACGGCGAAATGGAAGACAACCAAGTCGGCGTCCAAGCGCGCATGATGTCCAAAGCGATGCGTAAACTGACCGGCGCCATCAGCCAATCCAAAGCCACGGTGGTCTTCATCAACCAAATCCGTGAAAAAATCGGTGTGGTCTACGGCAGCCCAGAAACTCAGCCCGGTGGTCGCGCCTTGAAGTTCGCTGCTTCACTGCGCCTGGACATTCGCCGCGTCACCTCAATCACCGAAGGCGAAAAAACCATCGGCAACCGCGTGCGCGTCAAAGTCGTGAAAAACAAAGTCGCCGCGCCGTTTACCAAAGCCGAATTCGACATCATGTTCAATGAAGGCATTAGCTACACCGGCGATCTGCTCGATCTCTCCGTGCTGGCCAAGGTCACCCAGAAATCTGGCGCCTGGTTCACCTACGGCCAAGTCAAACTCGGCCAAGGTCGCGAAAACTCCAAGCAGTTCCTCAAAGACAACCCGAAAATCACCAGCGAGATCGCGGCCAAAGTCAAAGCCACCAATCTCAATCTGCTCGACAGCACCCCTGCTGCCAGCGACGCCGAATAATCGCCATCACATCACATTCGTCCATGCCAACGGCATGGACGGTGACAGCCCAGGGTGAACCTAAAAACCGCAGTAGGAATTCAAACTTCCACCGCCAAGGCGCAAAGACGCTAAGGAAAAGCAAGGATTTGAATGAAAATGTGTGCGCTCTTGGTCTTCACCAATTGGGTGAATCCTATCTTTGCTATAAGTCCTTTGCGCTCTTGGCGTCTTGGCGGTAAAATTGTTTTCAACTGCGTTTTCTAGGGTGAAGCAAAGCGCAACCCTGGGATAATTGGCCCATATAGGCCTCACCCCAACGGGGCGGACGGAGGTCACGCGCGTTAAGTGCGTGACCGTCATGACGACGGACGGAGATACCGCGCGTTCAGTGCGTGACCTTCATGACGAAAGACGAAGGTCACGCGCGTTCATTGCGTGACCTTCATGACGACGTTCGGGGCTTTCGCATACGACGTTAGTGTGACCGCCAAGAGGGACTCAGACCTGATCGTTAATCACAACGTTGGGAGCGCGAATATTTTCGCGCTCCCAACGTTGTGATTAATGAGCAGATCCTAAAAATAGCCCCACGCTGGGGTGCAAACCACAGCTAGTCGATGTAATTAGCCACCCAACCGGAAGCGTCGGTAAAAATGCGAATCGCGGTGATTTGCTTATCCGCACAGAGCATAAAGTAATGTTTATAATTCGCCGGCACCGTGATGAAATCGCCTGGATGTAGTTCCGCGTCGATCGATTCTCCGCCTTTGGGGAAGAGCGTGAACACGCCACGACCTTGGACGATGAAACGAACTTCGTCGTCGGTATGAAAATGATTCTTGTCAAACTTCGCTAACATGACGTCGATGTTCGGCGTGTCTGGATAGAGCGTCACCACGTCGGCAGTTTTGTAGCCGCGCGTTTTATAAAGGTGTTGAATTTCGCTATCGAAAGCCTTGAGCAAGGCTTGCTTCTCCACATCGCTGAGATTCCGGCTGCTCAAATCTTTCGGTAGGCGTTCGGTGCCCCATTTTTCGTAGATGACGCCGGCCGCCTTCAATGCCTGTTCGACCTGAGCGCGGTCGGTGATGATACGTTTGGAATCGAGGAAGGTGAGGGTCGCCATGGGAATGCTCCTAATGAGTGGTGGACGATATTCCGCACAGGCACTTTTCCATACCTAATCCCTTGGCGGTCAGAGCAGGCGATCGTGCCGCCAGAATAAAATGCCGCCGAGGGCATGACCATGAACAATAAAGATTCCTCGGTCTGTTATTCCAGCTCTCTCTATTCTCACGCCATTCTTCCCACGCCATTCTTTCCACTCCATTCTTTCCACTCCATTCGCACTTTGTGGAGATCCACGCTGCGCTCTCATTCACTTGTTCGAATGTGGACCTACACTGTTATCACGTTACATTCCGACATTCCGCGACATTTTAGCCGGAGGTTCCCCTGATCACCATTCGTAAAGCCAATGAACGAGGTCATTCCGCCATTAGCTGGCTCGATAGCTGGCACAGCTTTTCTTTCAGCGATTACTACGACCCCAACCATATGGGATTTCGAGCGCTGCGCGTGATCAACGATGATCGCGTTGCTCCCAGCATGGGCTTCGGCACGCATCCGCATCGCGATATGGAAATCGTCACCTACGTCCTGAGCGGTGCTTTGGAGCACAAAGATTCACTCGGCAACGGCGACGTCTTGCGCCCAGGCGACGTGCAGTACATGAGCGCTGGCACCGGCATTCGTCACAGTGAGTTCAATCCTTCATCCACCGAAGCCGTGCACCTTTTACAAATCTGGATTCAACCGGATCGCGGCGGCGGTAAACCCGGTTACGGTCAGAAACATTTTTCACACGCAGAGCGTCACAACCAATGGCGAATGGTGGTCAATAACACCGGCAGTGGTGGAGCCCTCAAACTTGCCGCCGATGCCGCCGTCTTGGCCAGCGTCCTGTCAGCGGGAAAATCCATTGAGCATGCTTTGGCCAGTGGTCGTCATGCGTGGTTGCACGTCGCCACCGGCACGGTGATTGCCAATGGCATCCGCCTCTCCGCTGGAGATGCGCTGGCCCTTAGCGACGAGCCACGCGTCACGGTGATCGCCGAACAGGACAGCGAAATGCTGCTGTTTGATCTGAAATAAGGCACTTTACCGAGCAATAGCACTGAGATGACGGTGGGCCACGACGCCGCAACGACGCCGCAACGTGTTTGTAACTATGAGGTATATCGGTGAATGATCGATAATGACGTCATCTTTAAGAGACGCAGTTCGGCCTTTTTTTACAGGCTGTTCATCGTTTTTCTGGCGCTGGCGGCACCCGCCGCCGAGATGTCGTTTACGAAAGACGTGCGACCGTTGTTGGATACCTACTGCTTTAGTTGTCACAACGCCGACAAGAAAAAAGGCGAGCTCGATCTGACGACGATTACGAGCGATGAAGTCGCTCAGCGCGCAACGAAACTGTGGCGCGGCGTTTACGACCAAATTAAAGCCCATGACATGCCACCGGATACGGCAAAAAAACAGCCGACCGACGAAGAACGCAATCAGATGATTGCCGGTTTGGCCGCGCTGAAGCGCTATCAGGGTCCGCCCGATCCTGGGCGCGTCACGCTCCGTCGCCTCAACCGCACCGAATACGATTTCACCATTCGTGATTTAGTCGGACTCGATCTTCGCACCGCACGCAGCTCATTTCCCTCTGACGATGTCGGCGAAGGTTTTGATAATATTGGTGACGTTCTCTCGCTGCCGCCGCTGTTGCTCGAAAAATATCTTGAAGCAGCGACCATCATCCTGGATCAGGCAATCGTTGCTCAGCCAGTTAATATTTCGACCACCGCAGCGCAGCTCGCGGCCGTTCACGATGGCAAAGAACTGCTTCCGGAAAATAACCCAGGACCACGCGAATTCACCGCTCTTGGCGAAGTGATCCTGATGGCGGCTATTCCCGTGGATGGTAAATATTCACTGAAGTTTCGTGCCGGAACCGATTCGGCAGGCAAAGATGCAGCCTTGCTGGTGGTCAAAGTTGACAACCAAGTGATCAAAGAATGCAAGGTCACCGCAGTAAAAAAATCTCCCACTGGGCAGAACGTTCAGCTGAGCTTGAGTAAAGGCCCCCACCGCATCAGTCTACATTTTTCTAATCCCTACGCAGACCCGGCAGCAGCAGACGCCAATCCCAAAAAAAAGAACGATAAGCCACTCGTTCGCAGCCTCCTTATTACTCAGATCGAACTCGCTAGTGCCGCCGGTGCCGGAGCGATGAAGCCTCTGAATAAACGCATCTTTGTCGTTGAACCAGGGCCAGGGCTGAAGCAACGCGATGCCGCTTTGCGTATCACCGAAAATTTCACCACGCTCGCATTTCGCCGTCCCGCGACCAAAGAGCAAGCTGAGCATTTCATGAAAATTTTCGACCTCTCGATGAGCCAAGGCGAAACTTTTGAGGAATCGATGAAATACACCCTGAAGGCCGTGCTCATTTCTCCCGCTTTTCTTTTCCGAATTGAACAAGACCGCAAGCCGACCTTGGCCAACCACGTCTACCCGCTCGACGATTATGAATTGGCTTCCCGCTTGTCGTATTTTTTATGGTCGAGCATGCCAGATGAAGAACTCTTTGCGCAAGCCAAACAAGGCAATCTTCACGACCCGGTTCATCTGGAAAAACAGGCCAGGCGCATGCTCAAAGACCCCAAGTCTCAAGCCTTAGCTGAAACATTTGCCGAGCAGTGGCTGACGTTACGGACGCTGAATGTCCTTCAGCCGGATCCCAAACGTTTTCCTGATTTCAATAAGTCACTCAAGAACGCGATGTACGAAGAAGCGATGATGTACTTCAATAACATCATTCGCGAGGACCGCAGCATTCTTGAATTCATCGATTCCGATTACACGTTTGTGAATGAACGCCTGGCCAAGCATTATGGCCTCGACAACGTCAGCGGCCCAAACATGCGCAAAGTCCAATTGCAAGATCACCGCCGGGGCGGGGTATTAACGATGGCAGGCGTATTAACCGTGACCTCTCAACCCGGTCGCACCAGCCCGGTCAAACGCGGCAAATGGGTGCTCGAACAAATTGTCGGCGATCCACCGCCACCGCCACCGCCAGCCGTCCCGGCCCTTGCTGAACAAGGCGCCAACGGCACCGCTGGCATGAGCGTGCGTCAGTTGATGGAACGTCATCGGCAAGACCCAGTCTGTGCTTCCTGCCACACTAAGATGGATGCGATTGGTTTCGGCTTTGAAAACTTTGATGCCATTGGTCGCTGGCGTCAGGATGACAACGGCAAGCCGTTGGATACCGCCGGAAGCTTGCCCGGCGGAGTAGCGTTTAAAGGTCCGGTCGAACTCAAAGCAGTCTTTTTATCGCGAAAAGAAGAGTTTACCCGCAGCCTCAGCGAAAAAATGCTGATCTTCGCCCTCGGACGTGGCCTGATCGACTCTGATCAAACGATCATCGACAGCATCACTGCGGATGTGATTAAAGACAAGTTTCGCTTCACCGCAATCATCACCAAAGTAGTTACGAGCTATCCTTTTATGCACCGTCGCGCGCCTCACGCTGAAGCCCAAGGAAAATAGCCATGAATAAGCATTGGTTAATCTCTCGTCGAACGGCTCTGCGCGGCCTTGGCGTCGCTATGGCTTTACCATTATTAGAAACCATGGGCTGGGCTGAAAATCCGCCAACGTCCAAAGGTGGTGCCGTGCGTTCGCCGGTTCGGAGCGCATTTATTATGATTCCCAATGGTGTTGTTATCGAGAACTGGAAACCGAAAGCGGGCGCCACCGGCGCTCTCCCTCGCATTCTTGCGCCACTGACGCCGATCATCAGTGATATTTTAGTCATCAATAATCTGCGCCACGATAAAGCCGGCGGTAATGGTGATGGCGCTGGTGACCACGCACGAGAAGCCGGTACGTTCCTGACCGGCGCCCAATGCCGCAAGACCGCAGGTAGTGACATCCAAAATGGTGTATCGATTGACCAGGCCATGGCTGAAAAAATCGGCATCTATACGTCATTGCCCTCGCTCGAACTCGGGCTTGAACCAGGCCAACAAGCAGGCAATTGCGATTCCGGTTACAGCTGTGCCTATTCATCAAACATTTCTTGGCGTACTCCGAACAGCCCAATGGCCAAAGAAACGGATCCCAAAGCGGTGTTCGACCGCATGTTCAGCGCAAAGAAAAATGTCAAACCGAAGAAGCTGGGCGCACCTGCCGGTGATCCAGGTAAATTCGCCGTCAACAGCCAGCAAGGCGTCGAAAAAACTCTCGATCAGAGCATTTTAGACCTCGTTTTAAATGATGCTAAATCACTACGGACCAAGATTGGCGGAACGGATCAGCGTAAACTCGACGAATACCTGGATTCTGTCCGCGCTCTCGAAAAACGTATTGAGCACGCTGAGAAAGAAGCAGAAAATGCCGCCAAGGCGGCTGTCGCTAAAAAGCCCGGGATATACAGCCCGACCATCGAAGTGAACGTCTCCAATCCGCCATCGGGATTTCCTGAACGCGCGAAACTGATGATGGACTTAATGGTCCTGGCGTTCCAAACCGATACCACCCGCATCGCCACCTTTATGTTTGGTAATGGCGCCTCAGGCCAAACGTATCCGCACATTGGCGTCAGCTCGGCGCACCACGAAATTTCACATCATCAAAAAGATCCCACCAAGCTTGAAGATCTGACCAAGATCAATATCCACCATATCGAACTTTTTTATTATATGATTCAAAAGATGAAGGACTTGAATGACGGCAAGGGAACGCTGCTCGACAACAGCATGATCATGTACGGCTCAGCGATTAGCGATGGAGACAAGCACAATCATGATGATCTCCCAATCCTTTTGGCCGGTCGCGGCGGCGGCACCATTAATTCCGGCCGCGTGATCGACACCAAATCGAACATGTGCGATCTATTTCTGGCGATCGCCGCGCGCGCCGGTTGCCAACTCGAAAAACACGGAGACAGCACGAAAATCATGGACGGCTTGTTGTAAAACTGACGCCAAGATCGCTGCGATCAGCCTCCCCATATTGCCAATCTCGATCCCAACCCAGGATCCCCGGTCATGCCGCGAATGACTTGGATCGGAAAAGAAGCCGTGCTCGACCTGCATCGTCGAGTGCCGTTGCGCTTATTGGATGCCGTTCCCGCGCAGGCCATCGCTGGTCGCGATGTCGGTCACCAGCTGATCGAAGGTGACAATCTTGAGGCGCTGCGAGCGCTCCTGCCGCGTCATCAAGGCCGGATTAAGTGCGTCACCATTGATCCACCCTACAACACCGGAAATGAGAACTGGGTCTACAACGATGCGGTAAATAGTCCGGCGATGCGTGCGTGGTTGGGCAAGGCTGTCGGGCGCGATGATCTGACGCGACACGATAAGTGGCTGTGCTTGATGTACCCACGGCTGATGTTGTTGCGCGAGCTGCTGAGCGAAGATGGCAGTATTTGGGTATTTCTTGACGATCACGAGATCGGCCCCCTGCGTCTATTGATGGATGAAATCTTTGGCGCCGAACAATTCATCGCGACGGTTATCTGGCAAAAAGTTTATTCGCCTAAAAATAGTGCCCGTCATTTCAGTGATGATCACGACTATTTAGTCGTCTATGCGAAAGACGCTCGGCGCTGGAAACCAAACTTGGTGCCGCGAACATCAGCACAGGATAAGGCCTACAAAAATCGCGACAAAGATCCACGTGGCCCGTGGAAATCAGGCGATCTTTCGGCTCGTAATTCGTATAGCGAAGGGACCTACGCGGTGACTTGTCCGGGTGGACGAATCATTTCTGGTCCGCCCAAAGGATCATATTGGCGCGTCTCTGCCACCAAATTGGCGGACATGCATCGCGATAAACGCATTTGGTGGGGTCGTGACGGCAATCGTGTTCCGTCGATCAAACGCTTTTTATCCGAAGTAAAAGCTGGAGTCACGCCGCAGACCTTGTGGACCTATGACGAAGTGGGCCACAGCCAGGAAGCAAAAAAGGAACTGGTCGAGTTGATGGATTTCCGCGATTCTGCAGCGGTCTTTATTTCACCCAAACCACTGCGCTTGATCGAACGTATTTTAACTATTGGCAGTAACCCAGGCGACATCGTGCTGGATGCTTTCGCCGGTAGCGGCACCACTGGCCACGCAGTGATGCGACTGAACTCCATCGGTGGCGAAGCGCGACGCTGCATTCTGGTGCAACTTGGGCGCGATCAGGACGACGGTCCCAATATCTGTCAGAAAATCACCCGCGAACGTTTACGCCGCGCCAGTGATGGAAATGGCGCGGGAGGATTGAATGAGGCATGGACCTATTATCGACTTGGCAAACCCTTGATCGATAGTGACGGACGTTTGGGTGAATTGCCGTACGCGGAACTTGCCGCATTGGTGTGGTGGCATGCGACGGGCGATACGTGGCCTACTGAAAAAACAGCTGATCGCGCTTACTTGGGCGTGAGCACAGATGGAACAGCCGTTTATATTCTCGCGGGCGGAACGCTGCCCGACAAGGATGGTCCCAGTCGCAACGCGCTGACCCCAGCGATGCTCGCCAAACTCGCGCCGCATGCTGGACCACGGATTATTTATGGTGCGGTCTGTCGTCTTGGAGAGGACGATTTACGCCGTCATCGTCTGACTTTTCGCCAGCTGCCGCAGGCGCTGGCGGCACTCGGCGGCTGACGTGACGGTAACGCTCAAAATATTTCAGCGTCGCGTACTCACTCGATTACGCCGATTTTGCGATCAGTTAGCTGACGGAGCCGATCCGTCGCTGGCTTTTTCTGCCGACCATTCGCTGCATTACCGTCCTGCTCCCCTCATCGCTGCGCCGTGCGTCTGCCTCGCGATTCCTACCGGCGGTGGCAAAACATTATTAGCTGCTGCGGCAGCAGGAATCATTGCCGGTCATGCCCTGCGCTGTGTGCCAACGATGGTGGTGTGGCTGGTGCCGTCGACCGCGATTGCGGAACAAACGCTGCGACAATTACGTGACAGCGATCATGCGGTTGCACAGGCGTTGAGTATTGGCATTGACGGTTTTGGCGGGCTTGGCGCCATACGTATCGTCGATGTTGCTCAGGCGCTGCGACTGCCGCCCAGTACGTATCATGCCACCAGCGTGATTCTGGTCGCAACCATTCAACAATTCCGCATCGGTGATCCGCAAGGCCGACAGGTCTACGTCGCCAGCGACGCGCTCAGCGATGATGGCGCTCATACGTTGGCAGAAGTCATCGCTCGCCGTCGTCCGGTCGTCATCGTCGACGAAGCCCATAATGCTCGTACACCGCTGTCGTTTGAAACGCTCGCGCGGTTGGCGCCTGGATTTGTGCTGGAGCTCAGCGCCACGCCAGCGCGACAACCGTGGCCATCGAATGTGCTGATCCGCGTTGACGCTGGCGCGCTCAAAGCAGAGCATTTACTGAAATTACCGCTAATTCTATCGACCGACCCGGATCCTGAGCGATGCTTAGCCAACGCCATCGCACGACGCGTAGAATTAGCCCGCATCGCAGCGAGTGAAAACGATACTCCTCTGCGACCACTGCTGTTAATTCAAGCCGAAGCGAAACGTCATCCTGGAGCATTAACGCCAGAAGTGGTGCGCGAATATCTGATCACTCGCTGCGGATTAGTCGCCGAAGCCATCGCTATAGCCACCGGTGATCAGCGCGGTTTGGACGGGGTTGATCTGAACGATCCGACCTGTCCTATTACCACCATCATTACGGTTGAAGCGTTACGCGAAGGCTGGGATTGCCCTGCTGCGGCGGTGCTTTGTACGCTACGCGGTGGCTTCAGTGATACGGCTGCGGTGCAATTAGTCGGACGAATTTTACGTCAACCTGGAGCACGCTTACGCTCGCACGCCGAACTCAATCGGAGTTATGCCTTTGCCGTCGCAGCCGCATTTGATGACGCACTGGCTGCGCTGCGTGGATGTTTAATCGACGGACTTGGTTTCGGCGCGGAAGAATCCCTCGCGTTGATTCGTTCCGTCGATCGACCAGATGCCGTGTGGCAAGCGGAGCCCTCTCCGCCATTTGTGGTTCCACGTTTCTTAGTGCGCGACCCGCTTGATCCACAACGCTGGGAACCATTTCGCGACACCCATCGTTTGGCCAGTGATTGGCCATTGGAAAAGCAAGCGGCGCAATTGTCACCAGGGGAATATCACCCAGGTTCAGCTGGACCTGGAATTGCCGAACTGGACCTCGATGCGGATGGCACGTGGAATGCCGTGGAAATCAGCATTGCTGACGGCGAACGTCCGCCTGCGACGCGGACTTCTTTGAGCGCTTGGCTTGAGCGTCGGCTGTGGGCGGATGATATTCGGCCCAATGAAATCGCTGATTGGGTCGCACACGCTCTGGACCATTTGCTTGGCGCGCGCGCTTTGCCACTCATCGATCTTGATCACGACCGCTGGCGACTCGCCACGATCTTGCGTGAACGCCTCGACCATCTGCGTGAACAAGCCGTCCGCATCGCTACGCAGCAAGCGCTTGCTCCTGGACAGGTGCAAGCCAGCGACGCCAACACGCACTTTCGTTTTACCACCTACCCGACCGACGGGACCGCTGATCATGATTTTCGTCATCATGCGTATGCGCTCGTCGCGCCATTTGATTCGGCTGAAGAACGCAGCGTCGCCGTTGCGCTCGATCGTCATCCACGAGTAAAACGTTGGGTACGCAATCCCGCCGGAGACCACGGCTTCGCCTTGCCGCGCGCACCGTTGGATGGCAATCGCTGGTTTTATCCCGACCTCATCGCCGAACTCACTAACGGACAGCTGCTGATCGTCGAAGCCAAAGGCGCACACTTAGCCGGAACGGTCGACACTCGTGACAAGATCGACAGCGCAACGCAATGGGCTCAACTGACCGGCAATGGTTTCGTCCTGGTCGTCGGTGGCGACCTAGCGGCAATTGATCAGGTCTTGGCCTGAAGCAGGCCCCAAACAAATTTTAAGCTGACAAAAACGCTACTTGCGACCGCAAAAAAGTTTGAGACAGATGCATCCCACACAAACTCCTTCAACCAACCCTGACAACCCTTTTCTGAGGAACCCATGGCCCACGTTCTCCGCCTCTCCGCCGCTGCTCTCTTGTTCAGCAGCATGATCGCCCCGGTTTCTGCTGCCGATCCCGCTGACGAATTCAAAACCAAAGTATGGCCCATCATCGAAGGATCGTGCACGAGCTGCCACGGCGAAAAGAAGCAGAAAGGCAAGCTGCGCCTCGACACCCGCGAGGGCTGGATCGCTGGCGCCGACGGCAAGAAGATCCTCGTGGAAGGCCACCCTGAAAAGTCCGACGTCATCACCTCGGTCAAATGGGAATCGAAAGACGAAGACAAAAACATGCCGCCGAAAAAGGACAAGAAATTGTCCGCCGAGCAGGTCGCGATTCTCGAACAATGGATCAAAGCTGGCATGCCCTGGGGCAAGTAAGCTGATCGCCGTCACGCAAACGCGATGACGCCACGAGGCGCCGACAAAGTCGGCGCCTTATTTTTTTGGAATAGGTCCCCACACAACTGCGATGAAAGAAATCCCAATAACCAATCTGATCAGTGATGATCCTAAACGCGGCAGTAGGAATTCAAATTTCCAACGCAAAGACGCAAAGACACAAAGGAAAGGCAGGGTTTTGAATTCAATTTCGTATGATCAAGGACTTCACCAAACAGATGAGTCTTGTTTTTGATGTAAGTCCTTTGCG
>JANMYZ010000597.1:0-1616 GCA_031382605.1 Planctomycetota bacterium
CCGCCGACGGGCGCCGTTTCGCTGAATAGCGATTGCACCACTACCGATCCCACGCCACTGCCATTCAAAAGTATTGCGGCTTGTTCGATGGTGGCGCGGCGGTCGCCCAGATTGGAGCCCACGCCAATCGCATAATGCCAGCATTTATGCACGAATTGTCCCCTGACCGTGTTTCGCGCGCAAGGTGTTGGCGGCGGCATGCACTTCTTTGTCGGCAGTTAAAAGTTTAGTAAATTGACTGGAAGAAACTGCGAGTTCAGCCGCCGCATGAGCGAGTATTCCGCTGTGTTGGTCGAGCGCGTCGAGCGCCACCGCTACGACCAAATGGTAATGTTGCGCGTTCGCACCCAGAACAAGTTGCCTGCCACGGCGATAATTTTCTAGCCACGTCGGCTGACTGACACCGCGTATCGTCAGCGCCAGACGTAGCCGTAAACGACGCAGCGCGTCGGCCTGATTGCGCGCGCGATCGCGATGGTCCTGTGACTGAGTAACCACACTGGTGGCAATATGCGTGATTCGGACGGCACTTTCCGTGCGATTGGTGTGTTGCCCGCCTGGGCCACCGGCACGAAAGGTATCGATGCGGCATTGCGCCAACAGGCCAGCATCCGTCAGTGCGTAAGGTGCATCCATCGCTGGCGATCGTGCGAAGTCATACTCGCCACACCAGGGACCGATCGCGCCCTGGGAATCGTCGACCAGCTCGTTAGCTTCCCATCAACGAGGGAGCGCCGAAGTGAACATCGAACGGAAAAATGGAATCTGTCGCATCAAAATCACTGACGATCCGATCTTTCGTGAATTCAACTTTCGCAACCTGGTCCTTGACCCCCTCACCGATGAGGACTTGTTGGTCATCCTTGATCTGTCGCAGGTTCAATCATTGCATAGCCCAGGACTGGCGAACTTAGTTTCGATCCATGTGTCGTTGCAGAAACGTGGTCGCAAGCTGGAAATTACTGGTCTGAGTGAGCACAATCTGCGCTTGTTGAAGACCACGAATCTTGATCGTTTGTTGGTCATTCGCTGATCGTTGATTATTCCCCGCGCAGCCTAACCCAATTCTCATCCGTCTCTGCCAGCAGCACCTCACTCAAAATAAATCCGCGTTGTTTCAATTCAGGTTCGATCGCACTCCAGATTCGACTCGCGAGATTTTCCATGGTCGTGGTGGTGCCTTTAAAGAGCGGCAGGTCATTCAAATACTGATGCTCGCAGGGATCGACGACCAAACGTTTGACGATTTCGGCTAGCTCCATCACGTTGCCAAAAAAGCCGGTGCGCGGATCAATCTCGCCCTTCACGGTCACCTCTAAACGGTAATTGTGACCGTGGATATTTTCGCACAGACCGTACTTGCAGGTGTTGGCTGGCGCATCCAGCAAGGTGCTGTGCAAGCGGTGGCTGGCGCTGAAGCCGAAACGGCGAGTGAGGTAGTGCATGATGATGGGCACAGTCAGGAGATTTCGCGGAGATCAATCATGGCATAGCGGGACGCACGACGACGCCTGCTAGCAGCCGGCGGTCCTGGACCTGGAAAATTAAGAGCCGGCTAGCAGCCGGCGGTCGTGCGCCCAACAGCGCACATCAACAGCAAGGTGCAAGTCCTTGTC
>JANMYZ010000643.1:0-3298 GCA_031382605.1 Planctomycetota bacterium
TGCAAAGCCGACTGCGTGAATCTCAAAGAATTCGCTGATCATGTGTACCGCAAGAAGTGGGAAAAAACCTATACGCCGTATGCCAAAGACGTCGACTTTGACGCGATCAAAGGCCAGCAATTGACGCTGTTTTGATGCTTTCCTAGCGCGGTGCGGGTAAAGAAGGGTCATGAAGCTCGGCAAATTCCGCCGGGTTGTGGCCGCGCATATGCGAACCATTATCCCGCCCCATGATCAAACGTATTTTCAGCACGACCGACATGACGATTTCCGTAATCGGCTTTGGCGCTTTCGCCGCCGGTGGCTGGATGTGGGGACAACAAGATGACGCCGACACGATTGCGGCGATCCACGCGGCAGTCGACGGCGGCGTCAATTGGATCGACACGGCGCCAATTTACGGCTCAGGTAAAGCGGATGCTGCGGTGGCGCAGGCCGTGCGCCAATTGCCAGCTGAACGGCGGCCACTGTTGTTCACCAAGTTTGGCCACCATTTGATTGATGGGAAACGCGTCAGCTCGGCGACGAAAGCGGAGGTCATCCGTGACTGTGAATATAATTTAAAAGCCTTCGGCGTTGAGCGTCTCGACTTATTTCGGCTCCACTGGCCGACCCCGGTTCCCATTTTAGAAACCGCAGTTGCCTGTGCTGAATTGATCAAGGCGGGCAAGATTCGCGCCGTCGGCGTCAGTAATTTTTCTCTCGCTCAGCTCAATGAATGGCGCGCAACCGGCTTGCCGCTGCACAGCGTGCAGAACGCATACAGCATCGTGAAAGCCGAAGCGGAGGCCGACGTGCTGCCGTGGTGCGCAGAAAATCGTGTTGGTTTTCTGGCGTATTCACCGCTCCAGCGTGGTCTGTTGTTCGGCCATTGGACTGACGATAAAACCTTTCCAGTAGGAGATCATCGCAGCGAACGCGCCGATTTCTGCGGCCCTCGCCTCGTGCGCTATTTGGCCGCCGTCGCTGAATTAAAGGCAATTGCCGAAGCCGACGACATGACCGTAGCCCAGCTCTCGATTGGTTGCTTGCTCGGCAATGAAGGTCTCGCTGGCTGCATCGTCGGTGCCCGTAACGCCGAACAGGGCGCCATCCTTGGCGACCTCAGCATGCCCGTAAAAGGCAAGCAAATGATCGCCGTGGATGAAGTCATAACACGGCTGAACAAAGTCGTCGCGTTGATGGCTCCGGGCTGAATACCCTTACGGCTTTGCCGCCGCTTGAGCCTGGGCGTAGTCAAGAACCTCGAAAGTAATGGCGTAGGCGTGATCGCCGAAACGGTAGAGCGATGCTCCGCCTGATGGAATCAGGCGCGTGTCGCGTGAATTATCAGAAGTGACTTCTGGGGTTTCGATGGGCATTAATGATTGCCCTTTTGCATCATTGACCTGGGTGATGCTCCACCGTTGAGCGCTGGTGGCACTTAATCGCACCGTGGCGAGCACTCCGTTGATGGTGACATGAGGCTCAATATCGAATGTGATGCCGTTATTGATGATCGACATAACGGGGTCGAATGCCCCCTGGTTCACATCAGCATCTGCAAGGTAAGCGCGCTGCTGGCCGCTAAAATGATGGTTCTGTTGTTCATCTAACGAGACGAAGACCGCAACCGGAGCAGGTAAATTTGCGTTCAGTGCCTGCCAAGCCTTGGCATCAAGAATTGCGCTGGAGTCAGGCACCTGAGGAAGTCGGTAACAACGGCATATCACTTGGCGGGCGGTGGTGCGTTCCAGCTGTGCAATGAGCGCGGCGACCTGGGTTTGGATCTCAGGCACAGTAGTGACGACGATTTGGCCAGAAAAATCTTCAAGACTGGTACCGGAACGTTCCCATGAGGGTGGCACGACTTGATTCTTCACTAGGGTAATCAACTCATCGATTTGTTGAATTTTTTCAAATGAATCCGGCGGAATTAATCGGGATCCGTTTCCACTTGGTTCGGGTATAGAAAGTTCCGGCCCAGGAAAATTGACCATAGAAGCCGTCAGCGAGCGCACATCGTAGGTGATCGTTACCAGGCGTTTGCGAAAGTCACGGTCAGCATCGTCGATTTCAATGCGGTCTCCATTCACGGTGATGACGATGTGGTATTCGTTGGAGAGTAGCGCCATGGCATCGGCCCATTTGGCATCTTTCGCTTCAATGGTCACCTCAGCGTTCATGCGTACTTGCAGAGAATGATGAATGAGTAGGCCAGCATCACATTGGCGGGCGATGCGTTCAATCAGCGTAAAAAGTGGCTCTTTATCCGCGCGCAGATCAAGGGTGGCTGGCTGGGTAGCTGCGTTGAGCACGCTCGCGACCAAGAGAGAGAGCAGGAGAGTGCGGATCATGGGGTTTCCTGAACAATAATCAGCGCGCGGCCGGCGGTATGCTCGGCGGCGAAAATAAGTGCACTCCCTTTGGCGAGATAACATTCTCCACGCGGTTGCCATGACCACACCGTTGGTTTGCTAATTTTTACCTGCTCACCTCCGTGCGTGGTTCCGGGCTCGTGGGTAACGCTGACCGTTTTGGCGGCATCCTTATCCTTATCTTTTTCCTTTTCGTTTGTTGTCGTTGAGGTGGTCGATCCAGCATCCACATGCCCAGGATGGAGGGCCTCAACGGTCGTCGTTTCCACAGGTTCGACCCATGCAAGCTGAAACGACAGCAAGGTGAAATTCATCCCAATGGTTGGACGGAGATCAGCGCTATGACCAGTATTGAGCACGCTGATAGCGGGATCATATTTGGCGTTAATAACATCAAGGTCGCCCAGGTATGCTTGTTGCCGCCTGCTGGCAGCATTGACGCGTTGACCATTGATTGCTTGCAGCGTGACCGCGTCGCGATTTTGGAGACGAGCGGCCAACTTAGCGGCATCTGCTGTTGGTACGATCCCAGCAGTGAACGTTTCGTTCGCAGGCAGGGTTCCGAAAGTCACTCGCCAGCCAGATCCTTGGGTTATTCGTGCATGCACCTCAAGCAGAGCCTTGCGCATGGCCGCTTCTTCTTCGTCAGTTGCCAAGACGAAGACATTGCCGTGACCACGCAGTTCGAGCCCGCCATTTGATGAAATTTTCTGTAGCCATTCGACCACCGAGCTGGCGTCGGCATTGAAGAGTGAAAAAATGCCACCTCCGCTGCCATCCCCGCCACGACCCACGTAGCCAAAATTTGGAGCAGGAAAATCGGACACGCTGCTGAATACGGCGTAATCACGCAGATTGAGGTTTACTGGGTGTCTTTTTCGATCACGAAAATCTTCCCATGTTTACACGCGTAAGCGTAATGTTTCTGCGGTGAAATGCAG
>JANMYZ010000650.1:0-10024 GCA_031382605.1 Planctomycetota bacterium
CACCTAAATATGAGCCGACTATTCTACGTGGCGTCTTACTTTTTCCTCTGGTGCTCTGGTGCTCTGTGTTCTATCGCTGCGTTTAGAGCAATAGATCAATGAGCCTTTTCCTGCTCAGCGCGAGTCGTTTGTTTGCCAATAATTGGTGGTTCCGCTGGGCCAGGGCGACGTTGGACGATAGCCGACACGCCCCAGGTTAAACTGTACAAACCCCACAACCAACCAATCAGCGTCAGCAATGGCAGACCACACAACCACCACGGGAATGCGACCACAAACGGAAGCACCACGATACAAACCACCGTGAGCAACGTCGCGGTGATGGTCAAAGAAACGCCTTTGATCACCTGATTGAATAATTCGATGCGCCATTTGCGCAGCGCTTGCATCACCGTGCGATCAGTGCCGGCTTCGCGTTGCCAGCCACCGCCGACGCTGTCGGGAATAAAGAATGGTCGACGTTGATATCCGTCACGCCATGAATCGATTAGCGCATCACCTGCCACGGCAAAGGCGCTGGCTAGCGCCCGACGAAGCGGCGGGAAGTGATCGATTAAAAGATGTTTGGCGAGGTAATAGAACTTCAGGAAGAAAAACCCACCACTGACCAGTAAACGCATGAGCAGTGGTGGATGACGCGTTTTTTCAGGGCGAATGTCCGCGACTTCAGCTTTCGTCAATTGCGTCCCCACCAACATCAGCGGCAAATCCCGCATCAAGATCGGCGGTAAATAATCTTGCAAGAACATCGTCAGTGAGCGCATCAGCTTGGGACCCTGAAGACATGGCCGAGCCTGACGGGTTTTGACTTTGGCGTAGAACTCTGCCGCTTTGGGAAAGGTCTGCGGAATCAACTCCTCTCGCACGCCCATGATGTGTCCGACCAAACGCCACGCGTGCAGGAAGGCTTCGCAATCGTCATCGCTCAAACGACATCCCCATTTCCGCAAGCCAGCGGGAATGGTGTAACCGAAGGTCAGCAGCGTGTAGGCGAGATCTTCCTGATTCACTGGTTTGCCCAACTCGGCTACGTTGTACGGCTTCATGCGAATGTCGGCGGTCAAGGCGCCCATCGAACTGTTGGCAAATTTCGCTGAGGCATGCGCTTGCGGCGGTAATGATTTTTCAGGATGCAACAACATCGTGCGCATGGCTGCGTGCAGCAACCGCACTTTGCGCGCGGCAATAAAACCACGGCCCCACACATAACGTTTTCCCAATTGATTATCCGCATCATTGACGTCACGAATCAAATGCAGGCCGCCGGGTTCCATCACCGCGTCGAGCATCAATCCGGTTTCATAAATGCGTTGATAAATAAAGCGGTGCTGGCCGAGCTTGCCGGTGTCGTACAGCGTCGGAATTCCCTTCGCGATCAAGTAACACGACGGCAGGCTGCCCGCATACAGCACGCCGATGATCGCGATCATATTCTCGTTCCAGATCTCGCTCGCGCGTTCGAGCTTCTTCTGATCCACCCATTCTGGCACGATCATCGGATCAAAATAATCCACGAACGCTGGCGGCATCTGCTCAAGTGCTTTGGCGACCTGTGACTCTTTGAGCAGCATTAATTCCGGTGCCTGAAGCAACAGATCAGCAAGGCCCAATAATTTGTGATACCCCATACGACCGTTGACGTGATCGAAAGGCGCACCAGCAATGACCTCCTCGGCCATCGGGTCGACCTCAACGTCGCCGATCATGCGCATCTTATCGAGTTTGGCGTTGCTCCAGGGATCAACCACTGGCGACACAGGTAACGAAATCAATGACATGAGGCGCTCCAAGGAGGCGGCACGCTAGTTCACCATCGATCTCAGCACAAGGTCAACGACGACACGTGAGCAACACCCGTGTTCACGCGACACGCTCGGGTAAAATACGTCAACGTTATTAGCTCGACCAAAGCGCTAGTCATCTTCGATCAAGATGACTTTGACGCGAATCGCGCCCGAACTGCTCGTGCAATATTGACCACAATAAGGCCCCATGAAAATACGTCCATCACCCTCGATAATGCCGGGTTTCATCCAGGTGCCGGACTCGATCTGGACTGCCAACGCGGAGATGGGATACAGATCATTGCTGGGGTAAAAGTAGGCCCTCGGGCGCACGTCGCCATGCCAGTCAGCAGTGTGCGGGCCGTGGCCGAAATCGCAGGTCCAGGTTTCGGTGGGATGCGGCACCACGCGTAGGCGCTCGCCCTTGGCGATGCGCAGCTTGGTGTCAGTGCGCACCTGGGCAGCGCTTATTGAGAGCATGGTGCCTTTGAGGCGGTCCCACTGCTTGGGCGTGAGATTATCGTAGTCGGGGTTGGTCATCGGCAGGATGGCATCGAGTTCATCGATACGCTTCTTGACGCGCTCTTTAGTAATGCCGGCAAGCGCGGGTTCGGCCGATTTGTACCACTCGAACGCTCGGGCCAACATTCCTTCTTTGGTGGGGCTGCGACTTTTCTTGCTGAGATCATACCACTTATCAGCCAGTTCGATCTTCTTGCTGTTGTCCGAAGGTTTGAGCATTTCCATCTCTGCCATCGCTTTGAAATCAGCGTCCTGGGCGTTGGCCAACAGCGGCAGGCCGAGATCCCATTTCTGAGCTTCGAAGCAAAAATATTTTCCCGCCACCAGATTAGCGCCTGGATCATTAGGCTTTTCGAGCAGAGTAATAATCGCTTGCGCTGTCGGGTTGGCGCGAGCGCGGCTGAGCGCGGTCTTCTTCAGCGTCCGAGCGTCAACGCCGCTGAAATATGTGGCCATCAGTTCACATGCGACCATCGCTTGGTGAAAATCGCTCGTATCCATCGCGAGTTCGCTGACTTCCATCAGCAGCACATATTGGGAAACGGAATCATCTTTCGAGGCGTCGACCTGGGTGAGGAGCTTATTTGCCAGAGTGCGCTTCTGATTCGGCTTCTTTTTGGCATAGTCATCTTTGTAAAGTGTGCGGATTGCAGCCACTGCCGCCTTTTGCGCGTCGGGAGCTGGTACCGCCGAGGTGCCTTTGACCTGTGATGCCGGCTTGGTGAACAGGGTCTTGCGCTGAGCTTCTTGCTCAGCCTTGCTGGATTTCACCTGCTGCTCATGCGCGGCCAGGCTTAATTCCTGAGCCCGAATACCAGCCTGACTGCCAACGAAACGCACCGCCACTTCAAATAAGCGCACGGCGATCTGATCGTGTTGGTTGGGGTTATCCTTGGCGAATTTTTCAGCCCGTTCGAGATAGTCGTTGGCCATTTCTTTCGGCACCTCCTGGTTGACCACCAAGTCGACAGTGGCGAGGGCGTCAGTGACGCCTTTTTCACCGCTCTTCTGAGCGACGAACTTCTTCACGTCCTCAGGGTTCATGTGCTTCTTGCACCAGAAGATATTCGCCTCCAGGTAGCGTACGGTGTCGATGTCATCAGGCTTCTGATAAAACTTAAGCGCCTGCGAAAACGCCACGGCAGCGGCGACCCTGCGGCTGGGGTTGTCGTTTGAATCGTCCATCGCCTGTTTGCCGAATGCCACCAACCGTTCGGCTTGGGCCTGGGCCATCTCGTCAGCTGCAGTCAATTTGGGTGGTACGACGGTCGTCTCACCGGCCTCGGCCACAGCCAGAGCAGACACCAATGCGATTGGCATGAGCCACAGCGCGAACCGTGCGAAACACAGAATTGGATGCATACAGGCTTCCTACGGTTAAATCCTTCGGTCAAGACAGGGCCGTTCTGAACTATCCCTTATGCACACCGTGACGCAAGAACTGGCAAGCGCCCCAGCGCAGTAATTAATCGCCTCACGGCTGTTCTCCGTTCTTCCGCTCTTCCTGTTCGGGTTTTTTTTGCAGTAATTCGTCGTCATCCCTGATCTATCTGACCTGTAAAGGTCTGATAGATCACGACGAGGAACTCACTTTTACGCGCGTTCCAGAATTCTCACCCGGTGCGAACAAACTGAATCGGCTCATTGCCATCCGCCGACAGGCACTGACGAATACGCGCCAAAATGCTCGCTTTGTCCAGGCCATGATCGGCAAGTTGACGATCGCGCGACGCGTGCGGGACCAATTCATCGCGCACGCCGACGCGGCGGATGGTCACGGCCAGATCGTGATCGACGGCGGCTTCCGCAACGCAGGAACCAAAGCCACCCGGCAGGGCGTGATCTTCGAGGGTTAACACTCGGCCATGGGTTGCCGCTAATTCGCTGAGCAAGGTCACGTCGATTGGTTTAGCGAATCGAGCGTTGACCAAGGTGACTCTGGCGGCCTCTTCGACGGTCAGTTCGGCGTACGCTTCAAATGCGGTTTTTACCGGCGTTCCGTACGCCCATACCATTAAGCGACGCGAGCGATTGGCGTCGGCGATCGTGGCATGATGCAAGACTTCAGCGCGGCCATAAACGATCGGCGAATGGCCCCAGGCAACATCCGGGATTTCGTCCTTCGGATAACGGATGAGATAGCCCGCCAGACGCGCGTCGGTTTGCCGATGGGCGTGCGACCAGCGCAACATCGCTACCAGTTCTTCGCCGTCTTTCGGTGCCAATAACGTCAGCCCTGGGAAACAACGGCTCCACGCTATGTCGTAAAGACCTTGGTGCGTTTCGCCGTCTTCACCGACCAAGCCGGCGCGGTCGAGCGTCACCACGATGCCAAGATTGCGTTGCACCACTAATTCTTGGAACAGCTGATCGAAACCGCGCTGAGCAAAGGTCGAATAATGCGCGACGACGGGAAGCATGCCAGAGATCGCCAAGCCTTCAGCGAAGCCAAAGCTGTGCTGTTCGCAAATGCCAACGTCGTACATGCGCTCAGGGAATTTTTGCGCAAAGGCGCGCAGACCAGTGCCCGACGGCATCGCCGCCGTGATGGTCACCAAACGCGGATCTTCTGCGGCCATGGCCATCATCGCATCGGCAAAAACCTGCGAATACGTGCGGCGAGTCTTTGCTTTGGGATGAAAATATCCGGTGTCGACATCGAAGCCTTTGGGGCCATGGAAGGTCAACGGGTCAGCCAGCGACGGTTGCCAGCCACCGCCTTTTTTCGTCAACACATGCAACAACACCGGGCCGCGTAAATCCGCGACGCGCGTCAGTGCCGCTTCGGTGGCGGCCAGATCGTGGCCATCAACCGGACCGTAATAACTAAAACCGAGATCTTCAAAAATGTAGCCTGGCGTGACCAGTTTGTGGGCCGCCAGTTCCAGTGTTTTGGCAAAACGTTCCAAACCTTTTGCCCGGGGAATACGCTTGAGCGTTTTGACAAAACGCTCACGCAAGTTCTGAAACATCTGACCGCTACGAATGCGATCGAGGTACGTGTGCAACGAGCCCACCGGCGCGTCGATGAAATTACCATTATCATTTAAGATCACCAACAAATCGCTTTTGAGTTGGCCCGCGTTGATCAAGCCTTCAAAAGCCATGCCACCGGTCAGCGCTCCGTCACCGATGACGGCCACCGTACGGCGCCGCTGTTTCTGACAGCGGTAGCCTTCCGCCACGCCAACGCCGGTGGAAATCGAGGTCGAGGAATGGCCGACTTTGGCGAGATCGTAGGGACTTTCCTTCGGATCAGGAAATCCGCTGATGCCGCCTTCTTGACGATTGGTGTGAAATGTTTTGGCGCGGCCAGTGACCAACTTGTGCGGATACGCTTGATGACCGACGTCCCATAATATGCGATCGCTGCTGAAATCGAAAACGCGATGCAAAGCTAAGGTTAATTCGATGGTGCCCAAATTCGACGACAGGTGTCCGCCGTGCTTGGAGGTGGTCTCTTTAATGCGGTGACGCATTTCCTCCGCCAGTTGAGCCAATTCCACTGGCGTGAAACGACGCAAATCAGCAGGCGAAATCAAACCATCGAGCAAGGGCAGCGGCTTCATGGGGACCTAAGATAAAACCAGCCGACGCTGAGGAAGCGCCGGCTGGTCAAGGTGTGACGGATGCTGTTCGTATGAGAACCGCATGCGGATGGTTTATTTGATTTCGATGTCGTCCGCTTCAACGGTGGTCTGAATTTCGAACGCTTCACCAGACACCACTTCGCCAGCGTTGCCAGCGTTGTCGACGGCGGTGACTTTGATCTTCGCCGTTTTGGTACCGATCGCAGGGATTTCAAATCGGAAGGCGCTGTCAGTCGGCAAGCCTTTGCCCATTTCCTTCCAACCCTTGGTCGCGTCGGTCTGCATGAATACCGACACCGAATTGGCGGTCAGATTGGCGTCTTTGATTGCGAAGGGCACCGACACGTGGTCGCCCGGCTTGAACGCTCGGCGGTTTCCCACCGCTTTATCGGCTTCGACGATGCCAATGGCTGACGACAAAGTGATGGCCGGCGCAGCGGTATCGACGATCAATATGAACTGATCTTCAGCCTTGCCTTTCGGCGTTGCCGAAACGTTGCCCGCCTGGTCGGTAGCGACGATCGATAGACGATATTTACCGTCGGAAATCGCTTTCCACGACACGCTCTTGAACGGTTCGGTCAGGAATGGGCCTTCGATCCAGCTGGTGCCGTCATCCTGACTGACCCACAAACGCGCTGCGCTGAGGCCAGCTGGGCCAACGTCAGCAACTTGGGTATCGAGCGCGACGTCATGTTTCGCCGCGATCATCGGACCAACGACTTGGCCGCTTGGATTCACTGAATCGACCACGATGGAGGTGCTTTCGGTCGAGCCCACATTGCCCGCTTTATCCGCAATCACGACTTGGAGCTGACCAGCCGTGGTCATGTCTTTCGGCACCGTCCATTCATAACTGCCGGTATTGGGGATACCCTTCGCGATCACATCCCAGGTGCCTTTGCCATCGCGTGAATAACGAATCGTCACTGGCGAGGCCTGTAAATATTTGTCCGAAGCTTGCCATTTCACGGTGTATTTGCTGCCGCCGCGCAACTTGGCTTTCGACAGTGGAAATTCGATGGTGCCGGTCGGCGCCGTGCGATCGATGATGAACTCAGTGTTCGCTTTGGTGGCTGCTTCTGGCACTGCAGCGGCAAGACCTGAATTGAGAGTCTTGCGGAAATAAAGCTTCCAGTGGCCCTCGGTCGGCGACCACGTGATCGGCTGTTCTTTCTGAAATACGATGCCGTGCTTTTGCCATTCGCCCCACGCTTTGCCGTCAAAAGCGGAATACCACAGCTCACGCGATAACACGTCGGCTTCATCTTTGCCACGGACGTTGATCGACACTTCTTTACGCGCCCACACTTTCACTTGGCGATCTTCAACCTGCTGAGTTTCTTCCCCAGCGGTCGCCGATGCTGGTGCCGGTGTTGGCGGCGCGTCGGCAGCCGGTGCTGCGGAAATCGCCACACAAAGCGCAGGGACGATCCAAGAAGCGAAGCGGCGGATGGACATGATTTAATTCTCCGTGAGGCGGTTGACGGCGGCGCGGAACAGACGAACGCCATCGCCTTCGGCGCGGCGTGGTTCACGGGTCCAACGCGGGTGATTTTCCCAGCGCAGAAACCGTTCGGGATGTGGCATCAGACCAAAGACGCGGCCGGTCGGATCACAGATCCCAGCGATATCGTCGGTCGATCCGTTTGGATTGGTGCCGCTGCTGTAACGCAGCGCGATCTGATGACCTTTGGCGAGCTTGGCCAAGAGCGGCTTTGGTGCAACAAATCGACCTTCGCCGTGGGCGACTGGTAATTCAATTTCATTGTCGTCAGGAATCCAAGCGCAGCGCTGCGGATCGCCAATCAAACGCACCCAACGATCGGTATAGACGCCAGAAGTATTATCGGTCAGCGTCGCCTGCTGTGTGGTGTCGCCACCCACGCGCGGCAACAAACCCGCTTTCACCAACACCTGAAAGCCATTGCAAATGCCGATGGCGAAACCACCGCGTTCAACAAACGCCAGCAATTCATCGCGTAGTGCGGACATCAGTTCGTTGGCGAAAATGCGCCCAGAGGCCACGTCATCGCCATAGCTGAATCCGCCTGGGATCGCCAGAATCTGATAGTCACGCAGCAGCGCTGGTTTTTCCCGCAAACGATTCACGTGCAGGACGGTCGAATTCGCTCCGACCAAATCAAAAGCAAAAGCAGTCTCGACCTCGCAGTTCGTTCCTGCCGCACGCAACACCAGCACCTTTGGCTTCATTCCAGCTCCTCAGCGAAGGCGGCATTGAAGCGGGGGATGAGAGATGGTCAACGATCCTATGTCTTATGTCCGATGTCCGATGTCCGATGTCGGGGAACATTCATCAAAGCACTCGGTTTTTCAAACTTCCACCGCAAAGGCGCAAAGACGCGAAGGAAATCAAGGATTAGATTCGAAATCTAGGCGATCAATGGCTTCACTAAACCGGCGAATTTTATTTTGCCGCAAGTCCTTTGCGCTCTTGGCGGCTTGGCGGTAAAATGGTTCTCCACTGCGTTTTTTGAGGATTATTTGGGATCTACGGCTCTTTGGCCGGCGTTTTTGCTGACGAAGGTTTGAAATTCTAGGTCGATCTTGGGCTTGTCGGGGTGATTGGTGCGTACGACGACCACCTCTTTATGGTCGCCGATGGCGAGGGTTCCTTCGTCGCCGGCCTGGGCGGTGGCGGTGATCAAGATGCTGCCGTCGGTCTGCGTGGTGGGGGTGAAACGCCACAGCTTCCCTGGGTAATCGATGCCGAGAATTTGGAGACCGCCGGCGGGCATTTCTTCGGGCGGGCAGCTGAGGCGCATGCGTTTACGCAGGCGATTGGGTTCGTCAGGACGGACCTTGGTCACATAGCGGTAAACGTCATGCCAGGCCTGATCGGCGGAACGCACCAGCGGATCTTTTCCTGGTTCGACAGCGTCCACCTGCACGGTTGGGCGGACCTGCCAAAAGGTTTCAACTTCAATCGCTTCAAGCTCGGCATCAGTCAGATAAATAGTGACACCAACGCGAATCGGGCCTGAACGATTGAGATTATCGACCGCGATGGTCAGGGTCGTGGTCCCCTTCGGCAGCAAAAATTTATCGGCAATTTCCAAGGTGGCACAGGAACAGGTGGGATCGAGCAACTTCACTTTCACTGCCCGGTCGTGCGGATTTCGCACGGTGATGTGCGCAAGAAAAGGCTGATTTTCACGGATGATCGGCGCCTGCGAGGCGTCCGCGACATTGCGGTTATCCAGCGACCATGCGCTCAACGACATGCTCAGCAAGGTGAGCACGAAGAGCGAATGAAGGGAAGGACGAGCGTAAAACATAAGCAGTGACTCCGAAATCGATGGCGGAGAATGAACGGCCAGGGCAGCGCGGCGTTCAGCGATTTTAGCGCTCAACGACACAACGCTCAGCCATCAGGACTTGACGCTGCGTTGGAGTACGGCTTCAGCAAGAGCGACGGCAACTGCCGACGACGACGTGTGTGCAGCGAACGGCACCGTCGCGAGCAACGGCAATCCCGTCAGGGCGGTGAGCTCTGCCGCTGCACTGCGCACGGCTAATGAATCGTCAACCGCAGTATGGAAATTGAGCACTAAACCCAACACGCGCAGTCCGCGTTGGCGTGCAACTTCGACGGTTAAACAGGTGTGATTGAGCGTGCCGAGATGTGGTCGCGTGACGATCACCAGCGGCAGATCGACCAACCCCAGCAGGTCGGCCACGGTCTGCCGTTCAGCGGTCAACGGCACCAGCAGTCCACCAATGCCTTCGACCACCAAATCGTGAACGTTATCGGCCTGCCCACGGCAAGCATTCAGCGCACGCAACAACTCTGGCATATGCAGCGACTGGCCCGCTTGGTGAGCCGCCAAATGCGGCGACGCCGGTTCAGGAAATTGCCACGGACACACGCTTTCTGCGGGCTGCCCGTCGCCACACAAGTGACTCAGCGCACGGGCGTCTTCGGCTGTCACGCCATCCCAACCACCGCAGGCAACGGGTTTGTGGACCCAGACTCGGCGGCCTGCCATGCGCAAACCGGCGATCAGTAATTCGACCACGCGCGTTTTACCGACTCCGGTGTCGGTGCCGATGACGGCCACGTTCAAGGAGGCGATAGCGCCCGTAAATGGCGGAGAGTTCGGCGAA
>JANMYZ010000652.1:0-6782 GCA_031382605.1 Planctomycetota bacterium
TCCATTCGATCAACAACCGGCCCAACAAGGCAGCGGCATTCGCATCGGCACGCCCGCGATTTGCTCACGCGGTTTCGGCCCCGTCGAAGCGGTTGAAGTCGCGCGTTTGATCGACCGCGCGTTGAAGGCCAAAGGCGACGCGGCCGTCATCGCCGAAGTGAAAGCCAAGGCCAAGGCGCTGTGCGGGAAGTTTCCGATATATCGGTAAGATGTCCGATGTCCGATGTCCGATGTCCGATGTCTTTTGGCATCGGGCGTGACGTTGGATCAGGGGATTGTGGAGCACAACGGCCGTGAGCGTCAAGCGACTGGTCCCACGTATTCGCCGACTTGCGCTCTTGCTGCTAACCTCCATGCCGTCGCGCTGACTTCGGCTGATCGTCCCTGGACGCATTGCTTTCGTTCCAGAGCATCCGCGCCCCTATGGCTATTGGCTCACTCGTTACCGTCACCGATTTACAAAGCGAAGGGCTGGCTCGACTCTTGGTTGAGCGGGGTTCTTTCCTGGTGATCAAGTTTCTTGCTACGGGCGCGGAGATGACGCAGGAAGCGCGCTACGTGTCGCGTTATGCTTTGCTGCCGGGGACGTGTGTGCTGGTGCAGGTTGGTGATCAGGCGTACGATGCGGTCATTACCGCTGCAAAGCTTGGGCGTGACGCGGCCACGGGATTGCTGGTTTATGGGCATAAACGCGATGACGGATATGAAGGTCCGTTGCGCGAAGATGCGATTGTTGCCGTGCCGATGCCCGAAGATGCGGTTGAGCAACTTGCCACTGCGGCGTTCAATGATCTGCGTCCTGCCAGCGGCAAGACTGGCACCGGCGGGCCGGAAGCGTGGGGGCCGCAAACCGTCGGCGCGCGCGAACAAGTGTTGGCGTGGCGCGATGCGGCCTGGGGATTAACCGGCGGCGTCGTTGGATTGGCGGCAGCGCGCATCATTCCGTTGCCGCATCAACTGATCGCGGCACGGCGCATTCTTGACGATCGCCAGGTGCGCTTCCTGCTCGCTGATGAAGTCGGACTCGGCAAAACCATAGAAGCCGGTTTAGTTATTCAGTCGCTTTTGGCGATTAAACCCGGCATGCGCGTATTGATCGTGGTTCCTGGCGCTTTGATCAGCCAATGGTTTTTAGAACTGTACGTGCGTTTCGGCGGTCGACGTTTTGTCATGCTCGACGCCGAACGTCTGCGCGAGTGGGATGGCAATCCGTGGGAAGGCGAACAGTTCGTGCTGACGTCCAGCCGCGCGTTGGAAGATCTGGATGCCAAAGCCGCACTGCGTTTCGCTACGTCAAAGTGGGATATGTTGGTGGTCGATGAATGTCACCGCATGCGCCCTGGCGGTATTCTTTACAAACGCATTGCGGTGGTCAGTAAATCAACGCCACATGTGCTGCTGTTATCTGCGACGCCTGCCCGTGGCCACGCGGACGCTTACCTTGGATTGTTGGCACTCTTGCAACCGCAAGTGTGGCGCAGCGACGATCATGCTGGTTTTGCCGCACGTTTAGCCGCGCATGCGCCGGTTGCGGCATTGCTGCAACGCACGCTGACGGCTGAACCCAAAGAATTGAAAAAAATCGCCAAGGAATGGACCACCACGATTCCAGGGGATGTCGTGCTTGAAGAGCGCGCCAAAGCCATGGCGAGTAATCCTGACGAACGCGTAGCGCTGATCGCTTATGTACGTGAACATCACCAGCTTGACCGCCGCGTGATTCGTAATCGCCGACGCACGTTGGAACGTTTGGCCGACCGCACTGGCGTACGCGCATTTACTCCCACCACGCGCAGTCGATTGCTGATCAATTACGAAGCCGACGTTCCTGAACGTGCGGTGCGAATCGCGCTCGCCGCTTATCGCACGGCGCTGATCAAGGCAGCCAAAGGCAAAACGCCACCGCGACTGGCGCATTGGTTGCTGCAAGTCGAACTGGCCACCACCTGTCACCCGCACGTTGCCGAACGGCTGTTGGCCATGCGCGCCGCCGTCACCGAAGACCCAGAATCATTTGCTGAGTATCGCGATCGCGCGACCGACGAAACCATGGCGCAGGTGTTGCGTAGCGATTTATCAGAACACGAAGTCGCCACCCACGTCGCCATCAGTGCTGCCTGCCACTGCAATCCCAAAGTCGAAACCGCGCCCCTTGCCGCATTGCGTGAAGCCGTTGATGCGTGGGTAAAAATCAGCGCCAAACGTTCGACCCGCCGCATCGCTGCGTTGGTGCAGCAGCTCGAAAAGTTCTGGGAAGAAAACCCAGACGAAAAAGTGCTGGTATTTACCGCTCAATCGTTGGCGGTCGAACCTCTTGCTCTCGCCTTAGGCAAAGCCTTGGGCGAAGACCGCATCGAAACCTTCGGCTCGCACCAAGATCCCGCCGCGCGTGAAGAATCTGCCCGGCGATTCCAACTGGAAGATCGCTGCGCGGTTTTAGTCAGCGATCCGCTTGGCGGCGAAGGCCGTAATTTCCAATTTGTTTCGGTCGTCGCGCATCACGACCTGCCGTGGTCTTTGGCTGCGGTTGAGCAACGTATCGGTCGCGTCGATCGCTTGGGTCGCGATGGCGATATTCCAAGTTGGGTGCTCACCTGCGATGACCCTAACGCCGTCGATGCGGCGTGGGCGGCCTTGCTGGATCAAGCCGTCGGCGTGTTCACCGCACTGACCTCGGGCTTGGAATTCATTGCTGATCGTATTGAAGTCGACGCCCTCAACGCGGCGCTCATTGGCGGCGGCAGTGCGGTACGCGCCACTATTTCTGATGCCACCACGTTGGTGCAGCAAGAACGTGCGACGCAAAATAATGCCGATGACGAAGCCTTCGCCACCGACGCCGAGGCCTATGCCCTGGCCGGTGAAGCCAGTGCCGCCGTCGCCGCCGCAGAAGTTCCCTCTGGCGCGGTCGCGCGTTGGCTGCGCGGCATGGGTGGTTCTGCACGGCGCGAAGAAGAACATCCGCGCCCGTGGTCGCTGCGTTCTCGTCTTGGTGATGAACCAGACCAAGGCGTATTCGTGCGCGATCATGCCCTGGCGCATCCGCATTTAAGTTTCTTCGGTATTGGTCATCGCCTAATCGATCGGCTCATCGCTGATGCTGGCGCCGCGCAGTGGTGCCGCGCCAACGCGTGGCGGCGGCCTGCAACCAACGGCATCAAACCATGGAGCGGTATTCGTGCGGTTTTTGCGCTGATGCCCGACATGGGACCGCTGGCTTCTGCCAATCTGCGCATTGAAGTCTTGCGGCGTTTGTTGGTCGTCGCGCCACCCACGCGCCTGGTCGTCTGTGTGCGCGGCGACGACGGCATGGTGGAAAACGATCCCACGCTCTGCGCTTTTTTAGCCAAACCGTTTGATGGCAAAGGCGGCGACGTGCCCGCCAGCTCTGCCGCCAATCGCGATGCCTGGACCAGACCGTTATTAGCAGGAACGCCCGAACGCATCACCGCCTGGCAAGAACAGATTCGCCGCGCCGGAGCCGCCGCCCGCGCCCACGTTGAAACCACCGTCGCGGTCGAACGCACGCGGTTGTACGCACTGCTCAATGCCCGACTCGCCCCAGGACTTGCCGCCGCACAAGCCACCGCTGCCGCCACCGTCCTGCGCTTTGGCCCCAACCACGCCGACACCAAACGCGCCCAGGCGGAAGCCGAAGAAGAAGAACGCCAAGTCACCGCGCTGCTTGCCGGAATTCAGGGAGCAAGTTTCGTGCTGGAACAAATCGCTTATGTGGCAGTGGTTGGAAGCTGAACGCTTCGAGTTGGTGCACGGGCTGGCCTAGAGGTAGCGGATTCCAAGGTGAACGCTGGCTAACCGCAAAGATTATCGTGCTTGACGCCCAGCATGGGTGGATATGAACTTACTTTCGGTAAACAATAAACGATGACTCAAGAGTGAACTCGCATGGCTACAACTGCCCAAGACATCGCTGACTGGTTTCTTACGTCCATCGATACGGACGCGGGAGATTCGTTGACTCCTCTCAAGTTGCAGAAGTTGGTATTCTATGCTCAGGCATGGTCGCTGGCACTTCGCAACAAGCCTCTTTTCCGTGACGATTTCGAAGCCTGGACTCACGGCCCGGTCATTCGCAGCCTCTGGAACAAGTACAAGAACCGTGGATGGGAGGCGATCGAACCGCCGAAGCACCAACCGTCGTTCGACAAGTCCACGGAGTCGCTCCTAAAGGATGTGCTCAACAGTTATGGTAATCTCTCCGCCAAGCGTCTGGAGCACCTTACCCACAGCGAAAATCCTTGGATTAAAGCTCGCGGCGATCTTCCGCTGGAAGCTGCTTCTAGCGCTGTCATTGAGAAGGACGTTATGCGCCAATTTTACAGCGCGCTTTACAAGAAAACCAAAGCGGTGAACTAACAGTTTTCCATGTCCAGACCAGATAAATTTAAGGCTCTTGCGTCCGCAGATGGTAGCAGTCGTGCCCAGACGCTGAGAAACACGTACATCGGCAAGGACGGCGACGACCAACAACCGTACATCGCACTAAAGTACTATCACCCCGAACACGAGTGTTTGTCATCATGGTCCGCCGAGGAGCTGAAAGACCTCAGCAACCTCAGCCTGAAGCTCCAGAGCATGTGTTGGTCGCAGGTCAAATCACAAGGCGGTTCCGTCGGGAAGAAGACTGGTCTTGGCATGACGAAGCACACCAACGTCAAGAAGCTCCCGCACCATCCTAAGATGGCCCAGATCAGCCCCGATGTTTCGTTCTTTGAGCTACGCGTAAACCAGGTTGCCAGGGTTCATGGTTTTAGGGTGGATGCTGCATTTTTCCTCTGCTGGCTTGACCGTGGGCATAAAGTCTACCCTAGCTAATCAGCCAACACCTCTTCTTCGATAGCCAGCACCGACTTCTAAAAAGGCCACTTGGAACGCAAAACGTGAGCTGATATTGCGGGTAAATGATCCTAAAATCGCAGATAAATCTCTTAAATACATTATCAGAGATGGAGCCTCTCCACGTCCTTTTGATTACCGAATGGATCACGATCCAAAGTGGACGTTGGCAGAATGGCATTTAATGAACGCCGGCAAATAATTTACCCACCGTGGTGGTTAGCGGCGCATGGACACACTCCTGCACATTGAGATGGTCTGCAAAATATCACCTATGCCATGCTAGGCCTTCATCTATGAAAAATATCTCCCTAACCGCGTTAGTTATCTTTAACATTTTGTTCGTAATGACTCTTTCGTTAGTATTATTTTTGGGAAAATTACTTGAAACTAATGCGGGGAAGTGCTCTTCATTCGAAGAACTGGCTCCGTATATTGCCAACATAGCTGGATTAGTTTTTGTTTCGCTAATTCTTAGCGTTCTGTTTGTAGTTTTTTTTACATACACCGTGATTAGATTTCAGGCGTATTTTATAAACTCCAGGAATAAGGTTCCCCTGTAGATCACGGTAAGTATATAATTCTCACGTTGGCCTGGATCGCCACTACTCGGGAACTGGCCACAATGCGCAACCTGCTTGATCGACACTTTCACGCCCGCCTCACGACCTCTATGTTGGATGTGGCGCGCGTACGAAAGCCATATTCGTGCGCAGGTTTTAAGACTGTCTGGTAAGACAATTTTAACAGGAGGGCGCGGAGGCGCAGAGCCATCATGAGATCGGAGGTGAATAGAAAAGTGCCCCGATCTTCAGTCGAATGTGAGCATTTTTCTTCTCTGCGCCTCTGCGCTCTCATGTTCAATCATGTATTCCCAGACGGCTTCATAGCCCGCCCGCGTCGCCTTCCCGACTTGCGAGTGGGTTTGCTGACCTAGGCTTCGCGTCCCATGCGTGTTGCGATCATCGATTATCAGGCCGGCAATCTTACGTCGGTGCAGCGGGCGTTGACGCATCTTGGTCATGCTTCGCAGATCACGGCGGATCCAGCCGTGATTGCGGCGGCCGACAAAGTTATTTTTCCAGGCGTTGGAGCTGCTGGCAGTTGCATGGCAAATCTGCGCGTTGCTCACCTTGATCAGGCGCTGGCGCACACCATCGCCGCGAATAAGCCGCTGCTGTGCATTTGTGTCGGCATGCAATTGTTGTTCGCCAGTAGCGAAGAAGACGGCGGCGTGACGTGCCTGAATGTTATTCCAGGCGCGGTCCGTCGTTTCGCTTTAAGCGATCCCACGCTGAAAGTTCCGCACATGGGCTGGAATCCGGTGCGCTGGCACCAAGCGGATCCGTTGTGGGACGGCATCCCCAACGACACGCCATTTTACTTTGTGCATAGCTATTATTGCGCGCCCGCCGCTGATATCGCTCCGCTGGGAACCTCTGATCATGGCGGTTCTTTCTGCGCTGCGGTGCGCCGTGGGCCATTAGCTGCCGTGCAATTTCATCCGGAAAAAAGCGGCGACGCTGGGCTGCGTTTACTCGCCAATTTTTTGCGGGGATAGCTTGGCTGAGCCGGTGTCGAGATAGACCACCGGCTTTGCATACAACTTCGCAGCAAGATTCTGTGGCGTGTCGTCTGTAGCCGCCTGGATAGGGGTAGAGACGGCCCTTTCGGGCCGCCCCTCCCGCCGAACCGTACGGGCGGTTTTCCCGCATACGGCTCTCCAGTCACCGGCCCCTGGCGGGGATGAAGATGACCGATGTGAACGTGATCCAGCAAGATCGCTTCCACGTCGGTTGAAAGATGAGGTGCTTACGCACGCTCTTCTTGCGGACCTCGTCTGAGGAGGCACTCCACTAGCGGCTTGTCCACTCGGTCTCTTCCGCGGATCCCGAAGGATCGACTTCTTCCGTCGGCGTAGCCAT
>JANMYZ010000692.1:0-2892 GCA_031382605.1 Planctomycetota bacterium
GATGAGGGGGACGAGAGGGTAGCCCCATACGAACGAATCGTAAGTGACGCTCGCCGTGGAGGTGATGATGCCGTTAGGTCCATCGGCGGAGGAGGAGCCTTCCTGAGCGACGATGTGTGGGGCGCTGAGATGGGCTTCCACCACCAACGCAACAACCACCACCACTAACGGCGCCAGCCGTGCATGCGTCGCATGCGCCCGAGCCAACTTGGTGAACTCGATACAGCCGGAAACACCCGCGATGACCCCAAGTACCAAGATGCCCCAGTGGCTACCACGGATCAGGTCATGCGCGACTGTCCCGATCACCAATGCGGCGATAGTAAAACCAAAAATCAGCCGATAACGGAGTTCTGCGCGCATGGGCGGCCTTGTAACTGGAGATTCGTCGGACGCCACCGAGCGTGAAGAGCCGGGCTTCCCGGAAGAACAAACCACTCCGCCAAAAGCCAGGCCGAAAGCCAGGCCAAAAGCCAGGCCGAAAGCCAGGCCGAAAGCCCCGCCCCGCCCCCAGTTGCTTCACTCCTCACCGTTCTACACTGCGCCGCCTTCCACCGATTAGCCCCCTTCGGAGCGGTGCGCCATGGCAAAGATTCTGACTGAAGACGGCTTAACCTTTGATGACCTCCTGCTGGTGCCCAACCGCAGTGATGTGGTGCCGAAGGACACGGATGTTGGTACGTGGCTGACCAAGCGTATTCGCCTGCATGTGCCGATCTTGTCGTCGGCGATGGATACCGTCACTGAAGCGCGCCTGGCGATCGCCCTGGCGCAGATGGGTGGCCTCGGAATTATTCATAAAAATCTGTCGATCGAAGCGCAGGCGATTGAGGTTGAAAAGGTCAAACGTTCCGAAAACGGCGTGATCACCGATCCCAAGACCTTGCCGATTACGGCAACCGTTGGCGACGCGCAGGCGGTGATGGAAAAGCATCACATTTCTGGCATTCCCGTGGTCGACGGCGTGCGCGTGGTCGGCATCGTCACGCGGCGCGACCTGAAATATCAGCGCAATCCGACCACTCCGATTCGCGAGATCATGTCGAAGCAATTAGTCACCGCGCGTCCAACGATTAAATTGTCAGACGCCAAAGACATGCTCTATCAAGCCAAGGTAGAGAAGCTGATTCTGACCAACGGCAAAGGAGACTTGGTTGGGTTAATCACCATCAAAGATTTAGAACGCCAAGAGCAATATCCCACCGCCTGCAAAGATGCTCGTGGCCGTCTGCGCGTGGGCGCGGCGATAGGCGCGGGCGATGATGAACGTGCGGCGGCGCTGATCAAAGCGGGCGTCGATGTGATCACCGTCGACAGCGCGCATGGTCACTCGAAAAATATTATCGACACCGTCAAGCGCCTGAAAAAACATCACGATATCGACATCATTGCGGGCAACATTGCCACCGCCGAAGCCGCCCGCGATCTGATCAAAGCTGGCGCCGACGCAATCAAAGTCGGCATCGGCCCAGGCTCGATTTGCACCACCCGCGTGGTTGCCGGTGTTGGCGTGCCGCAAATCACCGCAGTGATGGAAGCCTGCAAAGTCGCGACGAAAGCAGGCATTCCCGTCATCGCCGACGGCGGCATCAAATATTCTGGCGACGTTGCCAAAGCCATCGCTGCTGGTGCTGCCTGCGTCATGCTCGGTTCGATGTTGGCTGGTTGCGATGAATCCCCCGGTGAAGCGATCATTTATCAAGGCCGTCAATTCAAGGCTTATCGCGGCATGGGTTCCATCGGCGCGATGGTGCAACGTCATGGTTCGGCGGATCGCTATTTTCAAGACGGCAAAGGCGCCGCTGACAAACTGGTGGCTGAAGGCATCGAAGGCATGGTGCCAAGCAAAGGCCCACTGGCGACCGTGGTTTATCAACTCGTCGGCGGCTTGAAGGCCGCGCTCGGTTACTGCGGCGCGAAAGACATTCCGACGCTGCAGAAAGTTGCGATCTTCCGGCGGATGACCGCGTCCGGACTCAAAGAATCACATCCCCACGACGTCACGATCACTAAAGAAGCCCCTAACTACAGGCCTGAATAGCTACCAGCTACGAGCTACGAGCTACGAGTCACGTCGACTCGCAGCTCGCAGCTCGCAGCTCGCAGCTCGGAACTACAACCCCTAACTACAGACCGGAATAGTTACCAGCTACGAGCTACGAGCTGCGAGTCACGTCGACTCCAACTCGTAGCTCGCAGCTCGTAGCTCGGAACTACCCCACATGCATGACAAAATCATCATCATCGACTTCGGCTCGCAGGTAACGCAGCTCATCGCTCGGCGTGTGCGCGAGGCGAAGGTGTATTGTGAAATCGTTTCGTGTCGTCTGCCGTTGGCAAAGTTGGACCGCGCTGGCCTCAAAGGCGTGATTCTTTCTGGCGGCCCTGCATCAGTGTATGCCAAAGGTGCGCCGCAAGCTGACAGCGGCATTTATGAACTGGGCGTGCCCGTGCTGGGCATTTGCTACGGCATGCAGGCGAC
The DNA here is from genome assembly GCA_031382605.1 of Planctomycetota bacterium. Lineage (GTDB taxonomy): Bacteria > Planctomycetota > UBA11346 > UBA11346 > UBA11346 > BOG-1363. Next base: position 2,483 of record JANMYZ010000692.1, read on the forward strand.
GGCGCAGGCCACCGGTGGCAAAGTCATACGCGCTGATCATCGGGAATTTGGCCGCACGGAACTGCGGGTGAAGGGTTCGTCGCTGCTCTTTGCCAAACTGCCGAAAAAGCAGACGGTTTGGATGTCGCACGGCGATCGCATTACCAAGATTCCTGGCGCGGTGGTGATCGCCGAATCCGATAATTGTCCGTTGGCCGCCGTACATGTGCCCAAGCTTAATTTTTATGGCGTTCAATTTCATCCCGAAGTTGCGCACACCGACCACGGCAAAGGCATCATCACGAACTTCCTCAAGGGTATCTGCGGTTGCAAAGGCGACTGGAAGATGGGCGCGTTCATTGCGGAAGAAATCGAACGCATTCGCACGATGGTCGGTAAAGATCGCGTCATTCTTGGCCTATCCGGCGGCG